>DATJCV010000212.1:0-4003 GCA_035497775.1 Burkholderiaceae bacterium
CGGCGGGTTTACCAGGCGATCGTGCTGGGGCCGGAAAAAGCAGTTTCACGCGAAGCGGTCGAGACTTTTTTTTCTTCCTTCAAGATTGACTGACGGCATTCTGCGGCGGTCTTCCAAATCCGGCCGGCGCCTTGAAACCCACGCTGGCGATCGGCCGCGGCACGGGTTATTCTAGAGACTCGGTTGCCACTTTCATCACCCACGGAGGCTCTATGCTGATTACCTTCAAATCCAAGGCGGCGCCCGATGTCATGATGTATGAACAGCACGCCAAGCGCATCCTTGACCTGCTGCACAAGGACGTCCAACGCGGCGTCATCACCGTGGCTGAGCTCGAGCCCGCGCTGGAGCGGCTGGAAGCCGTGCTGGGTGAATCGCGCAACCGGATGCCGGCCGAGGGCTTGCATCACGAACACAGCAAGCATCCCGGCGAAGCCGGCGAGGATGATCCGGCGCATGCCGACTACGTCAGCTTCGCGACACGCTCCTATCCGTTGCTGGCGATGCTGCGCGCCGCCAAAAAGACCGGCGTCAGCGTCATCTGGGGGTTTTGATGGCGGCCAGCGGCGCGCCAGCGCGCGAGCAGATGCTGATGACGGCCGACGGCACACCGCTGTTCGTGCGCGACTGGCCGCCGGCAGCCGGCAGCCCGACGGCCGGCGCGATTCTGTTGATGCATGGACTGGGCGAGCATTGCGGTCGCTACGCCCACGTGGCGCGTTTTTTCACTCAGCGCGGCTATCTCGTGCGCAGCTATGATCATCGAGGCCACGGCCGCTCCGGCGGTGCCCGCGGCGATGTACCGGATCACGAAGCGATTCTGCGCGATGCCCAACTGGTGCTGGACGATTTCATACGAGCCGGAGGCGCCGCCGGCGGCCGCCTGCCGCTGCTGTTCGGCCACAGCATGGGCGGCCTGTTCGCGGCGCGCTTTGCGACGGCGCGCCTGGCGCCGCTCTCCGGCTTGATCCTGTCGTCGCCGGCGCTGGCGTTGCCGCTCTCCGGCGGCCAGAAAATCCTGCTCAAGATGCTGGGCGCGATCGCGCCCGGACTGGCGGTGCCGAACGGCCTGCAAACGCGCTACCTGTCGCACGATCCAGCGGTGGAAGCGGCTTACAAAGCAGACCCGCTGGTGCATGGAAAAATCAGCGCACGCCTGTTGCGCAGCATGCTGGAGGCGATCGAGTTTGCGCAGAAGCAGGCGGCAACGCTGGCCATCCCGACGCTATTGCTGGTGGCCGGCGACGATCGGCTGGTGGACGCCAACGGCAGCCGCGCCTTCTTTCCGCGGCTGGCGCCTGAAGTCGGCACGCTGCATGTCTACCCGGATTGGTACCACGAGATTTTCAATGAGCGCGGCGCCGAACGCGTATTTGCCGATCTTCAGGCCTGGCTGACGGCGCACGCCTTCCTGGCTCAGGCGGCGCCGGCCGGCCGCGCGGCGACGCCGGCGGCAACGGCAATTTCAACCTGATTATGGCCGCCCTGCTTGCCCGATAGCATGGCTTCGTCGGCGCGCCGGAACAATTCCTTGTGCGATTCACCGGCACGCAAGCTGGCCACGCCGATCGAGATGGTGATCGCCTGGTCCAGCCCGAAATTGAATTTCTCGACCTTTTGCCGGAGCCGCTCCGCTACCCTGTAGGCGGTGTCGATATCGGTGTCGCGCATGATGACGGCAAATTCGTCGCCGCCCCAGCGATACAGCAGGTCATCGAGCCGCAAGCCCATCTCGAACAGCGTCGCCACCTGCATCAGCATCTGGTCGCCGACGCTGTGGCCGTAGCGATCGTTGATCGACTTGAAGTGATCAAAATCGATCAGCATCAGCGACAGCTCCAGATTCTTTTCGGCGCTGCGGCGCACGATGGTCGGCAAGTGCTGGGAAAACGTGCGCCGGTTCAACAGGCCGGTCAGTTCATCATGATTGGCGCGGTGTTCGGCGCGCTGGAACAGCGCTTCGTTTTCAATCATTTGCGCATGCAGCGTGCTGAAAATGGCCACCAGCAGCAGCACCACCAGCGCTTGCGCCACCGCCTGGAAGGTCCCGAACAGGAACAGGCTCCTGCCGGCCAACCGCACCACGGCCGCGTCCATGATCAGGAAGGTGGCGTAATACAGTACCGCCTGGCCCAAGCCGAAGCGACGGCGGTCATGAAACACCATGCCCCAGTACACTGCCAGCAACGGTGCCCAGTACAGGTAAGCCGCCAACGTATCGATGCTGGCCGATGAACGAAACAAGGTCGCCTGCAGCAGGCTGTTGCCGAGCGATACCCAAACCATCAGCGAGACGCCGATATCCACCTGACGCATGCGGACGGCCTGTGGCCCGGGAAGCCAGGTCGTACCCCACAGCAGCAAAAACAACGCCGCCGTCAGGGCGCCGGCAAACAGATCCAGGCTGTCGTCAGCCTGCCATGCCTGCGCCATGCCCCACAGCACCAGTAGCGGCAATACGAGTCGATACAGGTAGAGATGCCAGTTGCGAGCGATGCTGGCTTGGCTGGGAAGAGTCGGGAACATAGCCAAATTTACATATGGCAATAATTTTAGTAACGGTACAGTAAACAAACGCCCCAGGTTGTCAAACATTGCAAAATGTTGTCATCCTGACTAATTCACGATCCTTGAAACCAAAGAAGATGCGCGCCATCGTTTATCCGACGCCGCTACAATCGGGCTTTCTCTTTTCGCTCCATCGCGCTCACTTCATGTTTCTATCCGCTGCTTCCGACTTTTCCACTCTGGCCCCGCTCCCGACGCGTAAACCGACATGACCGGCGTCGTACTGAAACCCGATTCGCTGGCCTTCAGCCTGACAGCGGCAGCGCAGGCGATCACGCTGGTGCGGGGCGGCACCGCACTGCCGCAGGCGCTCGCCACGGTGTTTGCCCATGGCGCCGGCACGACGGCGGCACGCGGCGCCATCCAGGACATCGCCTATCGCAGCATGCGGCAACTCGGATTGACACAAGCCCTGCTGGATCTGTTGACCGAGCGCGCACCGCCGCTGCCTGTGCACAGCCTGCTGAGCTGTGCGCTGGCGCTGATGTGCGCGCCGGCTGACGCGCTCCCGTATGAAGACTTTACGGTGGTCGATCAAGCCGTCACCGCCGCCGCTGCCGATCCGGCCACGGCACGGGCGAAAGGCATGGTGAATGCCGTACTGCGGCGCTTCCTGCGCGAGCGCGACGCCTTGCTGCAGCAGGCACGCACATCGCCGCCGGCGCGCTGGAACTATCCGCAATGGTGGATCGATGCTGCGCGCACCGCGTGGCCGCGTGACTGGCAGCAGATCCTGGAAGCCGGCAACAGCGCGGCGCCGCTGACCTTGCGCGTCAACCGCCGGCGTGGCAGCGTCGCCGACTATTTGCAATTGCTGACCGCGCACGCGCTGGCCGCCAGCCAGATCGGGCCGGATGCGGTGCGCCTGCAACGGCCGCTGCCGGTGGCGCAGATTCCCGGCTTTGAAGCCGGCCTGGTATCGGTACAAGATGCGGCCGCACAACTGGCCGCGCCGCTACTGGAACTGCACGACGGCATGCGCGTGCTGGATGCCTGCGCGGCGCCCGGCGGCAAGAGCGGCCACCTGCTGGAATGTGCGCAGATCGACTTGCTGGCGCTCGATAGCGACGCCACGCGCCTGACGCGCATCGACGACAACCTGCGCCGCCTCGGGCTAACGGCGACCTTGAAACAGGGCGATGCAACGCGCGACGACTGGTGGGACGGCGTGCCGTTCGACTGCATCCTGGCCGATGTGCCGTGCACCGCCTCCGGCATCGTGCGCCGCCACCCGGATATCCGCTGGCTGCGACGCAAGAGCGACAGTGCCCAATTGGCGACACTGGCGGCACGTATCCTCGACAATCTTTGGCGCATGCTGGCGCCCAATGGTAAATTGCTGTTTGTGACCTGCTCGCTGTGGCCGCAGGAATCCGAGGCGCAAGCTGCGGCATTCGCCATGCGGCACCAGGCACGCCGTCTGGACGCGCCCGGC
>DATJCV010000213.1:0-12269 GCA_035497775.1 Burkholderiaceae bacterium
GGATCGACGCCGAATACGTGAATATCAAGGCGAAGACCAACGAGAAACTGGGCTACCTGGGGCGGGAAGAAGGGATTGCCGCCGAGGCGGTGGCGCTGGTCTATCGTTAGCGGACCGCCGCGCAGGGCGAAAACTTGGCCAGCTCGATCCGGTTACGTCCCCTCGTCCGATGATGGTTGCCGTGTCTTCCGATAAATAGTATTGGGCAATGCCGACCGACATGGTGACGCGGAAATCCGGTGGCAGCCCTTCGAACGATACCAATTGCATGGCTTGCATGATGCGTTCCATACAGAGCCGCGCCAGTTCCAGCGAGGTTTGCGGCAGGAACAGGATGAATTCCTCGCCGCCGTAGCGTGCGAACAGATCCGTATTGCGCATCGCGCTGTGGACGGTGGCCGTCAGCCCCTTCAGAACGGTGTCGCCGGCGGCATGGCCATAGGTGTGGTTGACCTGCTTGAAATGATCAAGGTCGATCAGGCAGATGCAAAAAGCGCCGCCGCCGCGATCGGTACGGTGCTTCTCGTGGGTCAGCATTTCCAGCAGATGGCGGCGGTTGTAGGCTCCGGTCAGTTTGTCCCGCGTTGCCAGATCGGTTACCTTGCGTATCGCATCTGCCAGCAGGTTGTTGGTGGAAGCGAGTTTCTGGCGTATTTCGCTGATATTGCCGGTGACTACCGCCAATGCTGGGATGAAGATCGAGAACGTTACCCAAAGCGTCATCTCGATCGTTGACCGGAATTGATTGCCTTCCACATGACTGATGATCGGCAGCGTGGCAGCATAGGTCCATATCGCCAGCATTTGCCGCGTGCTCACCTTGAAACGATCGAAGACGAAGGCGACCATCAGCGCAAGCAGGAAGCTGCCGCGCGCCGGTCCAGCGTAGATCTGCATGTAAAAAACCATGCCGATGGCAAATGCCAGTTGCGGCATGGCCAGGCTGGGGTCGGCAAAGCGCTTGTTGTAGTCGAGGCGCATCGCCGGGTACAGCGCCAAGTTGCCGAGCGTGGCGGCGCCAAGGAAGATCGGCATGACGGGCAGCGGTACGATGCCGTGATGGACCGACAGGCCCATCGGTACGCAGCACAGTCCATACAGCACTACGCTTATGAAAAACCGCCGAATCCGCAATTCCTGTTGACTATCGTTCGGCGGGTAAAAACTGAAACGGTGCATGGCGCAGAGCCTTATGTGGAGTAGCACATACGGCTGGCGCATTCTGTATTGCATTACAGTAACGTTATGAGGTTTTGTCAACCTATCGCCCACTGGCCATCGATTTTCCGAACAGTTGATAGGAATAGTCTTTTCCGATGTTGCCTCTGATTGTGTTTGGTAATCAGCCGCATATAAATTGTCAATTGGAGTTCCCATGTGATTAAGTCAATAATCAGTTCGAAATCGTGGCGCGACGGGACAACTCGCAGCCGCGCTACTGGAATTCCACGCCACGGCGATGAAAATCGGCAAGCCGGTATTCAAGGCGATGGCGAACAATGAACTGGACTACATTGCATCGGATTGCCAGTTGGCCGGTCATCACATCGAGCAGGGCATGGCTGAAGCCGGCTTAAAAAAAGCCGCAATGGCGCATCCGCTGACTCTTTTACGCAAGGCTTACGATCTTTGAACGAAAGGAAACCAGCATGGCAAACGAGGGATACCACGAGCCAATCGAAAAACTGTCGGCCGCAACCATGGACATGCATCGCGCCGTGCAGTCGCTGATGGAAGAGCTGGAGGCGGTGGACTGGTACAACCAGCGCGTCGACGCCTGCACCGATCCGGAACTCAAACGCATCCTCGAGCACAACCGCGACGAGGAAAAGGAACACGCCGCCATGGTGCTGGAATGGATACGCCGACACGATCCGAAGATGGATCATGAACTAAAGGAAAACCTGTTCAAGACCGGCCCCATCACCGGTGATCATGCGGATTAGGGGAAATCATGGCGATCCATCGCGATGATCTGATGACGCTGGAGGCGTATGCCAAGGCGCGGCCGGCGTTCCGGGCGGCGGTGATCGAACACAAGCAGCAGCGCAAGGTACGACTTGGCAACTACGTCTCGCTATTGTTTGAAGATGAGCTGACGCTGCGCTACCAGGTGCAGGAAATGCTGCGTATCGAAAAGATTTTCGAGGAAGAGGGCATCCAGTCCGAACTCGATGCCTACAATCCGCTGGTGCCGGACGGCAGCAACTTCAAGGCGACGATGCTGATCGAGTATTCCGATGAAATCGAACGCAAGGCGGCGCTGGCGAAGCTGAGCGGCGTCGAGGACCGCATGTTCGTGCAGGTGGAGGGACAGCCGCGGGTCTATGCGATCGCCGATGAAGACCTGGAGCGGGAAAACGACGAAAAAACCTCGGCCGTCCATTTTGTCCGGTTTGAACTGAGCACGCCGATGAAGGATGCACTGAAAAGCGGTGCGCAGATGATGATTGGCTGCGACCATCCGAACTATCCGGCACATATCGAGGAGCTGCCGCAGGAAACGCTGGCGTCGCTGCTGCAGGACTTGAGTGAGAAAATTTGCGGTCGCGCCGCTGCAAGGCGGCTACGCCGCCAGCCTGGGTAGCGTGATCTGCACGATCAGGCCGCCCCCCGCGCGATTGCGCAGGCGCAGGACCCCACTGTGGCGCTTGATGACCCGATCGACAATCGCCAGCCCCAGTCCGGCGCCACTGACTTGGCTACGCGCCGCATCCATGCGGGCAAACGGCTTGATCAGGCGCGACATCTCTGCCTCCGGCAAGCCCGGCCCCTGGTCCGTGATTTCGATCACGATCTGGGCGCCGTCCGCCTGGCAGCGGAAGTCAATCGCCGCCACTTCGGAGTCGTCGTTCTTGCCGTAGCGGCGGGCGTTTTCCAGCAGATTATCGAATACGCGTTTTAGCTCAGTCGGGTTACCCAGAACCTGCAGATCGGGTTGAATCGAGGTGGATATGCGCACATCCGGCAGGCGCGCACCGGTGTGCCCAATCTCGGTCAGCAGCGCGCTGATATCGATGCTACTGAAACGGCCGGTGTCGGCCGGTCTGGCGTAGTCGAGAAACTGACCGATAATCGCATCCATCTGGCCGAGGTCGGATTGCATGCCGGCGCGCGCATCTTCGTCCAGCCCGGACGCCATTTCCAGTTCCAGCAGCATGCGCGCGAGCGGCGTGCGCAAATCGTGCGAAATACCGGCCAGCACCACCGCACGGTCGGTTTCGACGCGCTTCAAGTCATCCACCATCTGATTGAAGCTGCGGTTGGCCTCCTCGATTTCGGTCGGGCCTTTTTCCGGCAGCACTTCGGGTGCCTGCCCTCTGGCAATCGCGCGCGCAGCCGCCGTCAGGCGTGCCAGCGGCTGATTGATCAGGCGCGAAATGAATACCGCGCCCAACAGGGATAGCATCAGCACGACTGCGGCCCAGCCCAGCCATTGCAGACTGGAGTTACGGCTGATCCGCTCGCGGTCCAGCATCAGCCAGTACGCGTCATCCTCGATCCGAAAGCTGACCCAGAATCCGGCCACGCCGTTGACGCTGCTGGCAAACCGGGTATCCGCGCCGAGGCTGCTCTTGACCGCCGTGCGCACATCCGCCATCAGGCCGCCTGGCGACGGAGCATGCACCAGATCGGTTTCTTCCAGCGGATAGATGCGGATGCCTTCGTTGCTGGCCAGCTCGAACAGCAGCTCGCGTCGCAAATCGGGTGCGGAATGGGTCAGCGCCGCACGCGTGATGGTGACGATGGACACCACCTGCGCGGCGATTTGCTGTGCGCGCGGCGCCCGCTCCACCATGCGGAAGCTGCCGACCCAGGCTGCCATGCTGAGCATGATCAGCACCGCCAGCAGGAAAAAGGTGCGCCAGAACAACCCGCTTTTCAGCCAGGCGGGCTGGCCGGATGCGGAAAACACAGCGGCAAGGCGCGGGAAAATGACGGTGTCAGCCGGCATTAGCGCGGCTGCCCCTCGGGAATGAAGACATAGCCCAGGCCCCAGACGGTCTGGATGTAGAGTGGATTGCCGGGATCGGGTTCGATCAGTTTGCGCAGGCGTGAAATCTGTACGTCCAGGCTGCGATCGAATACTTCATACTCGCGGCCGCGCGCCAGCTCCATCAGTTTTTCACGCGATAGCGGCTGGCGCGCATGCCGGGCAAAGACTTTCAGCACCGAGAACTCGCCGGTGGTCAGCGGCACTGCGGCACCATTTTTTTTCAACGAACGGGTGCCGAGGTCCAGCACGAAGTCGCCGAATTCGAACGACTCCGGCGTTTCCGACGGCGCTCCGGGCGCTTCGTCCGGGCGCTTGCGGCGCAGCACCGCGCTGATGCGCGCCACCAGTTCACGCGGATTGAAGGGCTTGGGCAGATAGTCGTCGGCACCCATCTCGAGGCCGACGATGCGGTCCACATCCTCGCCCTTGGCAGTCAGCATGATGATCGGCGTCTGGTCGCCGGCGCCGCGCAGGCGGCGGCAGATCGACAGGCCGTCTTCACCGGGCAGCATCAGATCCAGCACCAGCAGATCGTAGCGTTCACGTAGCCAGAGCTT
This sequence comes from Burkholderiaceae bacterium, assembly GCA_035497775.1. Taxonomy (GTDB): domain Bacteria; phylum Pseudomonadota; class Gammaproteobacteria; order Burkholderiales; family Burkholderiaceae_D; genus DATJCV01. Next base: position 4,555 of record DATJCV010000213.1, read on the forward strand.
GTTCATCGTCAGTCCATTCTCGGCGGTGACGACATTGAACCCTTGTTCGGCCAGATAGCGCCGCAGCAGGTCGCGCAAGCGGATGTCGTCGTCGACCACCAGAATCCGGGCTTGATGGCTGCTGTTTCCAGTGTGGCTGGTATTGGTCATGTTCATGGGCTTATGGTAACGTCAAAAATTGTCACGAACGGCGCGCAAAACGCATGAATTACAAAGTGTTACAGACTTTACGGTAAAGCGCCTTATACCGCTATCGCCAGTGGCCTAGACTTGGTCAGGAATAGATTCGATACGGATTCGATGCGGCCAAACCTTGACCCTGGCCGCCAATGACTGGCGGCTTCACGGATGGAAAAATGCATGAATAGCTTATACAAGAAAAGCGCGCTCTGGCTGGTGCTGATGCTGGGCATGGCAGGCGCCTTTGCCTGGCCGGGTGATGATAACGCCGGCCAGCTTGCGTTGCACGCGGTGCAGTTCCGCCCGCACGGGCAGGAGCAGGGGGGAGGGCAGAACCGGGGGGCGCGCAACGAAGACGGTCGCCGCGGCGGGGATGCGGCTGGGCGCCGCGAATACCAGGGCAATTCGGCCTCTCCGAATGGCGGCCGGCAGAGCCGGATGACGCCGGACGAGCGCCGGGCGTTGCGGCGCCAGATCGACGAGGCCGGGCAGGATATCTACCGGCAAAAACGCTAGCGGCGCACGAGTCAGGCGCGGAACTTGGGCACGCTGCCGGTAGCGTGGTAATTTCCTTCGCTCGGATGAGACGCATTGCTGATCATGCCGCGCGTTTGGAACAGCGGATTGGCAACTGCCTCGTCAACTCGCAGCACCGGCGTCACGCAACAATCCTGGCCGGCGAATTTTTCAGTCCATGCGGCCAGCGTCCCCTGCGCAAAAATCGCCTCCAGTTCTGCCTTTAACGCCATCGCATCCGCACCGCCCACGGCCTGGCCATAAGCCCAGTGCCGGCGCTTCCACTCCGGCCGCTCCAGCACGTCGCACAAGATGTTCCAGAATTTCGGCTCCAGCGCCCCGACCGCCATGAAGCGGCCATCGCTGGTACGGTAGACGTTGTAGCAGGGCACGCCGCCGGTCAGCAGATCGCGCCCCGGCGTGGGTGCTTTGCCGAAATTGTTGAACGCCACCAGCGGCATGATGTTGTGGGCGAATACCGCATCGGTCATCGAGACATCGACGAAGCGCCCGGGGCCGCCCATTTTTACCGCCAGCAAGGCCGCGAGAATACCCTGCACCGCGCTTTGAGAACCACCCAGCAAATCGCCGACCTGCAGGTTGGAAAGGGCCGGCGTACCATCCGGCCCGACGTTCTGTTCCAGCATGCCGGCGTAACCAATGTAGTTGATGTCGTGGCCCGCGACCTGCGCCAGCGGGCCATCCTGGCCGTAACCGGAAATCGCGCACATCACCAGCTTCGGATTGCGCTGTTTCAGCGCGCTCCAGCCGAGGCCGAGCTTGTCCATCACGCCGGGGCGGAAGCTCTCGACGACGACGTCGGCGCTTTCGACCATGTGGAGGAATTGTTCCGCTTGATGCGGATCTTTCAGGTCGAGCCGGAGAAATTGCTTGCCGCGATTGACGGCGATGAAAAACTGCGACACCTCGTGCCGCACATGGCCCATGGTGCGCGCGTAGTCACCGATGCCGGGGTCTTCGATCTTGACCACTTCGGCGCCCATGTCGGCCAGATGCATGGTGGCGACCGGTCCGGGCAATAGCCGGGTGAGGTCGAGGACGCGGATGCCGCGCAGGGGTTGATCGATGGCTTGGGTCATGAGGTCGGCCTTCCTTACATGTATTTCTTGTGGAACTGCTTACGCCAGCATCTGCTCCAGCGCTTCCTGCTGTTCCATCCATTCCATTTCGAATTGCGCCAGCTCCTTGGCTTGCCAGGCTTGCTCGCTGAGCAGCGTTTTCAATTCTTCCTTGTTGGCCGCATCATAGATTTCCGGCGCCGCCAGGCGGGCGTCGATGGCGGCTTTTTTCGCATTGCCTTGGGCGATTTTTTCTTCCAGCCGCTGGATGCGGGTTTCGATCGGTTTCCTGGCGGCGGCCTGGCGTTGGCGCTGTTCGGCTTCCAGCCGTTTTTGTTCCTTGCGCTCGGCCCCGGACGGCGGGTTGGCCAGCAGGATTTCGACCGGTTGCTGGGATGGGGTTTTCTGGACTACCGGCAGCGGTGTCGCGGCTGCGGCGTCACTCTTGGCGGCCAACTTGGTCTTGAACAGCCAGTCGCGGTAGTCGTCGAGATCGCCGTCGAACGGCTGCAGCTTGCCATCGGCAACGATGATGAACTGGTCGGTGGTGGCACGCAGCAGGTGGCGATCATGCGAGACCACCACCAGCGTACCCTCGAACTGCGCCAGCGCGTCGGTCAGCGCCTCGCGGGTTTCCAGGTCCAGATGGTTGGTCGGCTCATCCAGCAGCAGCAGGTTGGGGCGCTGCCAGACGATCAGCGCCAGCGCCAGGCGCGCCTTTTCACCGCCGGAAAACGGCGCGATCGAGCTGGTCACCATCTGGCCAGGGAAGTTGAAGCTGCCGAGGAAGTTGCGCAGTTCCTGCTCGCGCACGGTCGGCGCGATCTTGGCCAGATGCCATAACGGCGATTCGTCGTGGCGCAGCATTTCAACCTGGTGCTGGGCGAAGTAGCCGATGGTCAGGCCCTTGCCGGTGGTGAAGGTGCCGCTGACCGGATCGAGGTCGCCGGCGATGGTCTTGATCAGCGTCGATTTGCCGGCGCCATTCACGCCCAAGAGGCCGATGCGCTGGCCGATCTGCAGCGAGAAATTGATCTTGTTGACGATGATCTTTTCACCGATGCGGTCGCCGTGCTCGTCGTTGAGCCGGTAGCCGGCATCCACGTCCTCCATCACCAGCAGCGGATTCGGCGCATTCAGCGGCTCGCGGAATTCGAAGGAGAATTCCGCGGCGGCGCGCAGCGGCGCCAGTTCCGCCATTTTTTCCAGCGCCTTCATGCGGCTCTGCGCCTGGCGCGCCTTGCTGGCTTGCGCCTTGAAGCGGTTGACGAAGGATTCCAGGTGGGCGCGCTGGCGGTTCTGTTTTTCGATCGCGCCTTGCGCCAGGATCATCTGTGCCGCGCGCTGGCGCTCGAAGCCGGAATAGTTGCCGGAGTAGCGCTTCAACTTGCGTTCGTCGATGTGGACGATCACGTTCACCACTTCATCCAGGAAGTCGCGATCGTGCGAGATGATCAAGAGCGTGCCGGTGTAGCGTTTCAGCCAGTCTTCCAGCCAGATGATGGCGTCCAGATCCAGATGGTTGGTCGGCTCATCCAGCAGCAGCAGGTCGGACGGGCACATCAGCGCCTGCGCCAGATTCAGGCGCATGCGCCAGCCGCCGGAGAAACTGGCGACCGGCTGCTGCATCTGCTGCAGCGTGAAGCCGAGGCCGAGCAGCAATTGCTCGCCGCGCGAATTGACAGTGTAGGCGTCGGCGTCGGCCAGCGCGCCGTACAGGTTGCCGATCGCGATGCCGTTCTCAGTGCTTTCCGGTTGCGCTTCCAGCGCCGCCAGCTCCGCTTCCAGCTTGCGTAGCGTGACGTCGCCATCGATCGCGTAATCCAAGGCGGCGCGGTCCAGCGGCGGGGTTTCCTGGGCGACATAGGCGACGCGCCATTTGGCGGGGTAGTCGATCTCGCCCTGGTCGGCGTGCAGTTCGCCGCGCAGCAGGCCGAACAGGCTGGATTTGCCGGCGCCGTTGGCGCCGATCAGGCCGATCTTGTCGCCGGGGTTGAGCGTGACATCGACGTTCTCAAGCAGCGGCTTGATGCCGCGCATGAGCGATACTTGTTGAAAACGGATCATTATTCGATTCTATGGGAGTATAGGCAAAAACATACCGATTCCCGGTGAATTTGTCTGTGACTTTAAAAATACAGCTATCAGTATACTGCCGTTGGCAGGCACGGGAATTACGGCTGCGCTTGTTTCAATTGCTCCGCGCTCAGCAAAAACACCATGTCGTCGCCGGCTGAAGTCGAGAGCCAGGTCAGCCCCAGGGCGCCGAAGACCGCTTCCGCATGCTCGCGCTCGTTGCCGATCTCGACGATCAGCAGGCCGTCGTCGCTCAGGCGCTCGGCGGCGCCGGTCACGATCCTGCGCACCAGGTCCATGCCGTCGCTGCCTCCGGCCAGAGCGATCTGCGGCTCCTGCCGGTATTCCTGCGGCAGCTTGGCCATCGATTGCGCATTGACATACGGTGGATTGCTGATGATCAGATCGTATTTGCGGGGCGGCAGTTGCGTATACAAGTCCGATTCATGCAGCGTGATGCGCTCCTGTAAGCGGTAATCGTCGACATTGCGGCGCGCCACCGCCAGCGCGTCCGGCGAAATATCGACGGCGTCGATCTGGGCGTTGGGGAAGGCGTCGGCCAGCAGGATCGGCAGGCAGCCGGAACCGGTGCACAGATCAAGAATGTGCGTCACCGAGCCGGCGTCCGCCAGCCACGGCGCGAATTGCTCGGGAATCAGTTCGGCGATGAACGAGCGCGGCACGATCACGCGCTCATCGACATAAAAGCGGTAGCTGCCGAGCCAGGCTTCGTGGGTGATGTAGGCGGCCGGCACGCGCTCCACCGTGCGCCGTTCGATCACGCGCAGCAGCGCCGCCACTTCGTCGGGCAGCAGGCGGGCATCGAGAAACGGGTCGAGCTGGTCGAGCGGCAGCTGCAGCGTATGCAGCAGCAGGTAGGCGGCTTCGTCGAAGGCGTTGCTGCTGCCGTGGCCGAAAAACAGCTTGGCGGCGTTGAAACGGCTGACGGCATAGCGCAGCAGGTCGCGCAGGGTGGTGAAATCGTTCGGGTTCATGACGGGAAAGTGTTGGTTTCAGTAGCACAGGGCTCCCGCCGAAAGGCGCGGGAAGGACAGAGGGCGGGCGCGTTCCGGTGGCCGCGCACGCAATTCATAGCAGCAGGTTTTCCAGCGTGCGCCGGTAAATGTTTTTCAGCGGCTCGATGCAGTCCAGTTCGATGTGCTCGTCGATCTTGTGGATGCTGGCGTTGCACGGGCCGAATTCGATCACCTGCGGGCAGATCTGCGCGATGAAGCGGCCGTCCGACGTGCCGCCGGAAGTCGAGAGTTCGGTCGCTATGCCGGTTTCGGCCTGGATCGCCGCCGCCAGCGCCGCGGAGAGCTCGCCGCGCGGCGTCAGGAACGGTAGGCCGCCCACGGTCCATTGCAGCGCATAGTCGAGGCCGTGGCGGTCGAGCAGCGCATGCACGCGCTGCTGCAAGCCTGCGGGCGTGCTGGCGGTGGCAAAGCGGAAGTTGAAGTCGATCATGACTTCGCCCGGGATCACATTGGAGGCGCCGGTGCCGCCGTAAATGTTCGAGATTTGCCAGGAGGTCGGCAGATAGTATTCGTTGCCGTCGTCCCATTTTTCCGCGACCAGCTCCGCCAGCGCCGGCGCCGCCAGGTGGATCGGATTTTTCGCCAGCTGCGGATAGGCGATATGGCCTTGCACGCCCTTGACCGTCAGCTGGCCCGACATGCTGCCGCGGCGGCCGTTCTTGATCATGTCGCCCAGCCGTTCGACCGAGGTCGGCTCGCCGACGATGCAATAGTCGAGCCGCTCGCCGCGCGCCTTCAACTGCTCGCACACCACCACGGTGCCGTCGGTGGCCGGGCCTTCCTCGTCGCTGGTGATCAGAAAGCCGATCGAGCCCTTATGTTGCGGATGGGCGGCGACGAATTCTTCCACCGCCACCACCATCGCCGCGATCGAGGTCTTCATGTCGGCGGCGCCGCGCCCGTACAGCTTGCCGTCGCGCCGGGTCGGAACGAACGGGTCGGAATGCCACTGTTCGCGCGGCCCGGTCGGCACGACGTCGGTGTGTCCGGCGAATACCAGCAAGGGCTGAGCGCTGCCGCGCCGCGCCCACAAATTGCTGACCGCGCCCGACGGCACGCTTTCGCAGGCAAAACCGAGCGGCGCCAGCAGTTCGATCAGGCGTGCCTGGCAGCCTCGGTCGTCCGGCGTGACCGATGACAGTGCAATCAATTCCTCAGTCAATGCCAGCGTCTTGCTCATGGATCAGCTCTGGAAAATCTGTTGATAAGCAGCGTCGGCAAAACCGACATGGGTGCGGCCGCCGACGCTCAGCACCGGCCGCTTGATGAGCGCGGGAAATTCGAGCAGCAAGGGCAGGGCGCTGGCGGCGTCGTTCACGGCCGCCTTGCGTTCCGGCGGCAGGCCGCGCCAAGTCGTGCCCTTGCGGTTGAGCAAGGTGTCGAGCCCGACTTCGGCCAGCCAGGCACTGAGCAGGTCGGGGCTGACGCCGTGTTTCTTGAAATCATGAAACGCATACGGAAGCTCGTGGCCGGCCAGCCAGTCGCGGGCCTTTTTCACTTGGTCGCAATTCGGGATTCCATACAGGGTGCAAGTGTTCGTCATGCGTTATGTGTCCAGCGTGAATTCGGTGAAGGTGGCGCCTTGGCTTTGCTCCGGCTCGGGTTCCGGCGCGGCTTTCTTGCCGGATTGTTCATTGTTGATCAGCCAGTACAGGTTGGTGGCGGAATCGGCGTTGGCCAGCGCTTCGTCCTGCGTCACGCGGCCATCGCGAATCAGTTGCAGCAGCGCCTGCTCGAAAGTTTGCGAACCGGGCGCCATGCTTTTCTCGATCGCTTCCTTGATCGCGCTGATGTCGCCTCGCTCGATCAGCTCCGCTACGTGCTGCGTATTGAGCATGATTTCCACCGCTGCCACGCGGCCGCCATCGGTCGATGGCACCAGCCGTTGGGAAACGATGGCGCTGACGGTTGAAGCCAGGTCCTGCAATAGCGCCGGTCGGTTTTCCAGCGGATAGAAATTGATGATGCGGTTCAGCGCGCGGTAGGTGTTGTTGGCGTGCAGCGTCGACACCACCAGATGGCCCGATTGCGCATACGCCAGCGCCGCCGACATGGTGGCCTGATCGCGGATTTCGCCGATCAGGATGCAGTCGGGCGCCTGGCGCAAGGCATTTTTCAGCGCGATGCCAAGGCTGGCGGCGTCGCTGCCGATTTCGCGCTGGTTGACGATCGAGCGCTGGTTCTTGAACAGGAATTCGATTGGATCTTCCAGCGTCAGGATGTGGCCCGGCAGATGTTCGTTGCGGAAATTCAGCATCGAGGCGATGGTGGTCGATTTGCCCGATCCGGTGGCACCGACGACCAGCACCAGACCGCGCTTTTGCGCGACCAGCTCGGCCAGCACCGGCGGCAACGCCAGTTTGGCCAGCGCCGGGATATCCACCGGGATGTAACGCAGCACGGCCGAGATGCTGCCGCGCTGGCGAAAGGCCGAGAGCCGGAAACTGCCGACCCCGGCCACCGGGATGCCCATGTTCAGTTCGTTGTTTTGCTCCAGTTCCCGCAGTTGTGCGGCCGGTACCACCTCGGCCAGCAAGGCCATGACGTTGGCATGATCCAGCTTTTGCTGGTTGACCGGGATCAGTGCGCCATTGATCTTCAGGTGTATCGCCGAATTGACCGCCAGGAACATGTCCGACGCGCCTTTTTCCTTCATCAGCAAAAACAAACGATCCATCGCCATGGTGCTCTCCTGGTTGACAACTTATTCTCGAGCGAACCCGCCGCCAGCGCGGTTCAAGCTTCCCGCAGCAAATCGTTGATGCCGGTCTTGGCGCGGGTCTTGGCATCGACGCGCTTGACGATCACCGCGCAATACAGGCTGTAC
>DATJCV010000214.1:0-1969 GCA_035497775.1 Burkholderiaceae bacterium
GTCAATTTCCTGACGCCCTCGGCCGTTCCCAGCAGGCAGACGTTGGCGCCCCGGCGGGCGAACAGGCCGACCGTGACGACGCCGGCAATCTGGTTGATCTCGCTTTCCAGTTGCGCCGGCTGCTCGATCTTCATTCCGACCACGTCCAGAATCAGGCAGCCGTTATCGGTCTTCAACGGCTGGCCATCCTTGATGCGCAGACGCGGCTGGCCGCCGAACTTGGCCAACTGGCGCGCCACCGCCGCTTGCGCCATCGGGATCACTTCCACTGGCAGCGGAAAGGCGCCGAGATAATCCACCAGCTTGGAACCGTCGGCGATGCAGACGAAACGCTGCGCCACCGAGGCGACGATTTTCTCCCGCGTCAGCGCCGCGCCGCCACCTTTGATCATTGCCCCCTGCGGCGTGATTTCGTCGGCACCATCGATATACACCGGCATCGACTCGACTTCATTCAGATCGAATACCGGGATGCCATGTGCTGCCAGGCGCGCTGCAGTGGCATCCGACGAGGCGACGGCACCGCGAATCCGCTGCTTGATTTTTGCCAATTCATCGATGAAGCAATTGGCGGTGGAGCCGGTGCCGACGCCGATGATTTCGCCATCCACTACATACTCGATGGCGGCGCGCGCGACTGCCTGTTTCAACTGGTCCTGATTCATGATGCCTGCCCCAAAAAAGAATCCGCGTATTTTACGCGAGCGGCCGCACACCGGAATGGCGGCTTGCCGCTACAATTTCCACTCCACTCACTTTGCCGAGGAATTCCGATGCCGACGCTACGTCCCTTTCATCTTGCTTTCCCGGTCCACGACCTGGCCGCCGCGCGCGCGTTTTATGGCGGCGTGCTGGGCTGCTCCGAAGGCCGTAGTTGCGACAAATGGATCGACTTCGATTTCTTCGGGCATCAGCTGGTGGCGCATCTGGTGCCGACGCGGTCGCAGCTGGCCGGCGCCAACGCGGTCGATGGCCACAATGTACCCGTGCCGCATTTCGGCCTGGTGCTATCGATGGCGGAATGGCGCGCCAAGGCCGAGCAGCTGAAGCAGGCTGGCGTCCAATTCGAGATCGAACCGCATATCCGCTTCCCCGGTTTACCGGGAGAACAGGGCACCATGTTCTTTTACGATCCGAGCGGCAATGCGCTGGAGATCAAGGGTTTCGAGAATATGGAGCAGCTGTTCGCGAAGTAATGGGCAGCTAGCCACGCAAGCGGCTGGCGGCAGTCGCCAGGGCGGTAATCCGCGCCCAGTCGCCGGCCTGCAACGCGTCCGGCGGCGTCAGCCACGAGCCGCCGACGCAGGCGACATTCTTGCAAGCGAGGAATTGCGGCGCGTTATCCGGCCCAATGCCGCCGGTCGGACAGAACACCATCTCGGGAAAAGGTCCGGCCAGCGCGTTCAGCATGCTGACACCGCCGGCCGGCATCGCTGGAAACAGCTTGAGTCGGCGAAAGCCGGCAGTGTGCGCCGCCATCACTTCGGAAGGGGTCATCACACCCGGCAACAGGCGCAGGCCGGAGGTACGCGCAGCCTCGATCAAGGCCGGAGTCAGTCCCGGCGAGACGCCGAATTCGGCACCGACATCGCGCGCGGCGGTGAATTGCGCCGGCTCGGTCAGCGTGCCGACGCCAACAATTGCCTGTGGCACCTGTTCCGTGATGGCGCGAATTGCCGCTAGGCCGTGGATAGTGCGCAGCGTCACTTCCAGCACGCGGATGCCGCCGGCGACCAGTGCCCGTGCCAGCGGCACCGCCTGCTCCGGATCGTTGAACGCAATCACCGGAATCACCGGCGAGAGCTGGAGGATTTCCAGCATGGTCACACGTGGCAGTTTCATGGCAGCCTTCTTGATTGATTGCAGCCGGTCTCTTATTTGACCAGGATGTCTTCGTCCGAGCCGGGCACCTGGTCCAGCACGTCATGCGTATTGTTGGTCGGCACCGGCGGCATCAGCGGCGGTGGCA
>DATJCV010000215.1:0-4564 GCA_035497775.1 Burkholderiaceae bacterium
ACATCAATACCCGCTTATGCAACTAAGGGAAATTATTTTGCGCAAACAATGAAGGATTGCAAATTAACCTTGCTTAACAGGAAATTTATATCTGTTTGGGAGATAAAGCGGTTGCACTTTGCGCATGCTTTCTAACAGCCCCTGGCTAGAGCTGCATCGCGATGCGATCGAAGAAGGAATCGCTTCCTTGCCTGGCAGCTGTTTTTCGCCGGCGCAAACAAAACAAATATCTGCGGCCCAACTACGGCTACGCCTGGAGTCGGAGAATCGAGTGGGTGATTCGCAAACCAGGAAACCTGGAGCAGCGCGCGGCAGACTGATCCTGACGCGGACCCGCATCTGTCTTGGATATATACTGGTTATAGTATTTTTTTTGCCGGTTTATATTCCGGTGGTAATGACATATTTTTTAGCATACTCCCTTAATATTCGGAAATTTTGAGTAGCGTCCTCCGGAGCCTCCCCCGAGTCGTGCTTGCATCGACCGCATCCTTCATCGAAATTGCGGGGCAGCGCCGCCGCTTCAATCCTCACCTGCGTTATGCTTTTAAGTCGAATTTGCGTTACATTAAATTAACCTTTGCATCCGGACCGCCGTATACTCGGACCACGTTTTCGTTGCAACCGGATGCTGGGCAAGCAGAAATGGCAACGAGTCCATCAAATCGTGCGGCGCACGCCGGAGTGTCCGGCTCGGCAGAAGGATGGCAATGAACGCTTTTGTGCTTCCGGAAGATGCTGGATCCCCGCTTTCAGGCGGTGCGAGCGTGCTGCCCGTCCTGAATATTCCGGCCAGCGGCAGGGCCGAAGCGCTGTACGTGCAACGTCCGACCGACATTGCAACGGCGCAGCAAGACTGGAGCACGGCGGCACTCGCCAGCACGCCCGATTGTCACTATGTGCTCGGCCTGAATGGCCGCTTCTGCTACGCCAATCGGGCGTTTTCGGCGCTGCTGCAACAACCGGCGGCCGCTCTTATCGGCAAAAATTTCTTTGATGCCGGCTACCCGCCAGAGCTGGCGGCGGCGCTCCAGCGGCAGATCGTGGAGGCGATCCGCAGCCGTCACCAGACGCGTCATGAAACGCAGTTCCAGTCGCCTACCGGCGCCGCCGTTTACCACGAGTATGTCTTTACGCCGTTATGCGCGGACGATGACACAGTCGAAGCGGTAGCCGGTGCCGTGCGTGACGTGAGCCAGCACAAAAATGCCGAAAAAGCCTGGCAGCAGGCACGCGAACAGCTTGAAAACCAGATGCGTCAGCGCACTGCCGAACTGACCGAAGCGAATCAGTTGCTGCAAGTGGAAATCGGCGAACGGCGGCTGGCGGAACAGAGACTGCTCGAATCGCAACAGCTATTGCGCCATCTGGCGGCTTATCAGGAAGGCGTCAAGGAAGGCGAACGCAAGCGTATCGCGCGGGAAATCCACGACGAACTGGGACAGAATCTGCTGGCCCTGCGCATTGATGTCCTGCGCCTGCAGGCCCGCACTGCCAGCCGGCACCCGGTGTTGAGCCAGCGCGTGGGTTCGGCGCTGGCGCAGATCGACCGCACCATCAAGTCGGTGCGCAATCTGATCAACAATCTGCGGCCACCGGTGCTCGATCTCGGTTTGCATGCGGCGATCGAATGGCAGATCAGCGAGTTCCAGCGGCTCAACAACATTGCGTGCCGACTGAGCGGCGATGGCCGGGATTGCGATGGCGTCCTGGACGAACGGCGGGAGCTCGCCTTTTTCCGCATCTTGCAGGAATCGCTGACCAATATCGCGCGCCATGCCCAGGCCAGCCACGTGAGTATCGAGTTGCGGCGCGATGCCGCTGCCTTGTCAATGAAAATCAGCGACGACGGCGTTGGGATGGACATCGCGGCAGCGCGCCAGGCTGGCTCCTTCGGCCTGCTCGGGATGTACGAACGCATCAGCCATCTACAGGGAGAGCTGGCGATTGACAGCGCACCTGGGCAAGGCGTCACGCTGACGGTATCGATTCCGTTGGACGCCGGCAGCCGTACGCTGCCGGCGAGTATCCGCCTGCCTATCCTATCGCGGCCAGCGCCATCGGCTTGATTTTCGCTGCCAGCAGCTTGCCTTTGCGCGCGCGCTTGCCGATATGCGGCGCCAGTGCCGCAGCCGACAGCGTGACTTCCTGTGCCTTGCCGCCGCGTCCGCTGCCAGCCACCAGCACGCCTTGCTGGCTGATCGGTTGCGCTGCCAACAGTTTCTCGCCTTTTTCCAACTCCATCAGGATCACGCCGCGACCGCCATTCGCCAGCGCCTTGATTTCCTGCAGCCCGAATACCAGCAGCCGCCCGCTCGCCGCCAGACAGGCGACGGCGCTGGTATTTTCTGCCAGCGGTGCCGGTGCCAGCGGTTGCTCGCCAGCGTTCAGCGTGATGAAGGCCTTGCCAGCCTTGGTGCGGCTGACCATGTCACCGGCTTGCGCGATAAAGCCGTAACCGGCGTCCGACGCCAGCAGCAGGGTACGCTCGGGCGCGCCGGCGAAATAGTGCAGCAGTCGGGCGCCGGCAGCCAGATCGACCAGCGTCGTCATCGGCACGCCATCGCCGCGCCCATTCGGCAGGGCCGCCACCGGCACCGAATATACCCGGCCGTTGGAGCCGAACGCCAGTAGCTGATCGACGCTGCGGCACTCAAAGCTGCAGTACATCTGGTCGCCGGCCTTGAATGAAAACTGACTGGCGTCGTGCCCATGGCCGCCGCGGGCGCGCACCCAGCCCTGGCGCGAAACGACCACCGTCACCGGCTCGTCCACCACCTTCTGTTCGACCATCGCCTTTTCCGCTTCCTCGATCAGCGTGCGGCGAGCGTCGCCGAACTGCTTGGCGTCGGCTTCGATTTCCTTGATCACGCGCCGCTTCAGCGAAGCGGGATTATCCAGCAGGTCGTGCAGGCTTTCTTTTTCGCTGCGCAACTCAGCCAGTTCCTGCGCGATCTTGATCGCTTCCAGACGCGCCAGCTGGCGCAGGCGGATTTCCAGGATGTCCTCGGCCTGACGCTCGGACAGGCGGAATGCCTCGATCAGCGCCGGCTTCGGCTCATCCGATTGGCGGATGATGCGGATCACTTCGTCGATGTTCAGCAGGACCGCTTCGCGGCCTTCCAGGATATGAATGCGGTCGTCGATCTTTTGCAGCCGGAATCGGGTGCGGCGGGTGACGGTGGCGAAGCGGAACTCGATCCATTCCTGCAGGATCTGGCCCAGGCCCTTCTGCCGCGGGCGGCCATCGCCGCCGATCATCACCAGGTTGATCGAGGCACTCGATTCCAGCGAAGTATGTGCCAGCAACAGATTGGCGAATTCCAGCTGGTCCAGGTTCTTCGACTTGGGCTCGAACACCAGCCGCACCGGCGCTTCGCGGCCCGACTCGTCGCGCACCGCGTCCAGTTGCGCCAGCATCAGCTGCTTGTTGGCCTGTTGGTCGGCCGACAGCGATTTTTTGCCGAGCCGTACTTTCGGATTGGTCAGCTCCTCGATTTCTTCCAGCACCTTTTGCGCCGAGGTCCCGGGTGGCAGCTCGGTCACCACCAACTGCCATTGACCGCGCGCCAGCTCTTCGATCTTCCAGCGTGCCCGCACTTTCAGGCTGCCGCGCCCGCCTTGGTAGATGTCGGCCAGCGCCGCCGCCGAGGTGATGATCTGGCCGCCGCCGGGAAAATCGGGACCGGGCAGGAGGTTCATCAATTCCGCGTGTGACAGCTTCGGGTTGCGGATCAGGGCCACCGCCGCCTGCGCCACTTCTTGCAGGTTGTGCGACGGGATCTCGGTGGCGAGGCCGACCGCGATGCCGGACGCGCCATTCAGCAGCGCGAACGGCAAGCGCGCCGGCAGCAGCTTCGGCTCCTCGGTCGAGCCGTCGTAGTTCGGCTGAAAATCGACGGTGCCCATGTCGATCTCGTCCAGCAGCAGTTTTGCGATCGGCGTCAGGCGTGCTTCGGTATAGCGCATGGCGGCGGCGCCGTCGCCGTCGCGCGAGCCGAAGTTGCCGTGGCCGTCGATCAGCGGATAGCGCAGCGAGAAATCCTGCGCCATGCGCACCAGCGCGTCGTACACCGACTGGTCGCCGTGCGGATGCAGCTTGCCCAGCACGTCGCCGACTACCGCCGCCGACTTGCGCGGCTTGGCGCCGGCGTTCAGCGCCAGTTGGTTCATCGCATACAGGATGCGGCGCTGCACCGGCTTCTGGCCGTCGCAGACGTCCGGCAACGCGCGCCCCTTGACTACCGAGATCGCATATTCGAGATAGGCTTGTTCGGCAAAGGTGGCAAGGGTCAGGGATTCGCCGTCGGCGGCGGGGGCGTCAAACAGATTGGCTTGTTCGGTCATCTTATTCTGCAAATGGATCGGGTAGGGATGCCGGGGGGCTGGACAGTTCCGGCAACGGTTCCGGAAGATTCCGGCGCGCAGGCAGCGTCATGCGGATACGCTGGATGCGCGCGGCTACCGACGGCTGGTACAACTGGTAGAACTCGGTCACCAGCTTCACGTAATTGCGGGTTTCCGGATAGGGCGGAATCTTGTTGTCGTACTTCTGCACCGCGCC
>DATJCV010000216.1:0-1678 GCA_035497775.1 Burkholderiaceae bacterium
AGTCCGGCCACGGTTCCGACTGCCACCGCCGCGAAGTAAAGCAAGAACCACGGCGCCGCCCGCTTTTCATTGACCAGGTCCTGCACGCGCGGTACCGGCCCCCGGCCCAGCTTGCTGCCGAAGAGTTCGAGCCAGGCGAGGAAAGCGACCACCTTGAACAGCTGACTCAAGCCAAGACCGGACAACCACCCGAACAACACCAGGAAACCGAGCACGCCGACGTAGCGGGCGACGCTGTCGGTCGCCAGCAGCAGCGCAAACAGCACCAGGCTGGCGCCGAGCGCGACAAATGCGCCGACCGCCATCCGGTTCTGCAACTCGATCAGCGTGCGCCGCCGCGTGCGATACATGCGCACCACGTCAATCAGGTACAGCACGATCCCGGCCGCCACCGAGCCAAATCCAATCCAGCTGACCAGCGGCAGCGCATCGGCCGGGACAAACAGCTGCACCAGTTCGGCCGCCACCGTCGCCAGAAAACCGCCAGCGGTCAATATCAGCACACCGTCTCCGACCCAGCCACGTTCCTCGGGCGCCAGCATGAACATAGGCAGCAGCTTGTAGCTGACGCCGATCGCGATCAGCGTAAACCAGCCGCCAATCCCGGCCAGCGCGTGATAGCCGACACCGCCACCGAGCAGCGGCGCCAGCGCCGCTGTCGACGCCGGCACGGTCAAACCGAGGGCCATTAGCAAGCCAAGCGTCATGGTCGCAATCAGAAATGCAAACCCGGCCAGCACGAAGCGTCCGGGCAGATCAAGCGGGCGCGCCGCTGCCAGCGGCATCACGATGTCGGCGATGGCCAGGCAAGCTCCGAGCGCGACCAGCGAGCCGCCGACCGGCAGGCAATGGACAAAGCGTGCCGACCCGACGGCCAGCGCCGCAAAACCGGCCACCATGCCCAACACGCCGACTTCCATCAGTATCAGCGCCACCAGTGCCAGTTTCTGGCTCGGCAGCTGACGCGACGTAATGACCGGGACAAACTGGAACAAGGCGCCAAACATCAACAAGCTGAGCCAACCCAGCACCAGCAAGTGCACCGCGGCAAACGTAGCGGGCGCCATCAAGGG
This sequence comes from Burkholderiaceae bacterium, assembly GCA_035497775.1. Taxonomy (GTDB): domain Bacteria; phylum Pseudomonadota; class Gammaproteobacteria; order Burkholderiales; family Burkholderiaceae_D; genus DATJCV01. The sequence goes on from DATJCV010000216.1 coordinate 1,074, forward strand.
CTGCACCGGATAAACCCAGCCGCCCACCATCAATGCCTGAGCGGCCAGGAAATTCAGCAGCGCTACCCCGAAATAAGCCGGCGTCCAGTGCGAAACACGATTGCTGATCGCGCTCGCCATTAGAAAAGCTCCTGGCGCGCGGCATCGCCGGGCAAGACTGGAGTTGATCGTTGCATCGCTGCCTCCTCGCGCTGAGCCATTTTTTTTCAACGAAATGACGAATTTCCATCACTATCGGCCATACAGTACCGAACCAGTACAATATTCCTCGATAAAAATGCCCACCATGACAATAGTCATGTACTGCTGCACGGCGATCCTGGACGCGAGAGTAGCGGCAACCACAACCAGGAACGCGCCGATACACAGACCCTGCTGTGTGTCCCAAGGGCCGTGGCAACCTCCGGCCGAATGGCTTGCTTGATGCGCAGCCAAGCCTATTCCGCGAATTCCCGATGCAGAACAAGCCACTTTTCAGCTATTCTTCTGCCCAAAGTTGCACTACAATATTTGCTCACGTGGGGATGTAGCTCAGCTGGGAGAGCGCGGCGTTCGCAATGCCGAGGTCGGGAGTTCGATCCTCCTCGTCTCCACCACGATTTCGA
>DATJCV010000217.1:0-1526 GCA_035497775.1 Burkholderiaceae bacterium
CGTTGCTGTCGTTGATGATCACCGAGCCGGCATATTGGCGATCGAACAGGTTGTCGATGCGGGCGAAGGCATTCAGCGTCCAGTGCTCGGATTGCAGCAGATAGCCGGCGTGGGCCGAGGCTATGGAATACGCCGGCGCCGTATCGGCATTGCCGTCGTTGACCGCAATCTTGCTCAGGTAGCGGCCTTCGATGCCGGCACGCCAGCCTTGCGGCGGTGCCCATACCAGCGAGGCGAAGGCCATCTGGCGGGGAATGCCGGGAATCCGATTGCCGGCGACCACCGGCGGATTGGTGGGGGAGCATACGGAAGAGCAAAAGCTGTCGCGGTAGGTGGCGTCCAGCAAGGTGTAGGCCAACTGAGAATGCCACTCGCCTCCCAGCTCGCCGTCCCAGCCCAGTTCCAGCCCATTGCGCAGAGTGCGACCGGCATTCTGATAAGTGGTGCGGCCTCCCGCACTGCTGGCGACGACGATTTCATTTTCGGTGCGGGTCTGGAATAACGCCGCGGTCAGCATGTTGCCGGCCACGCGCGCCTTGGCACCGACTTCAGTGCTTAGATTGGTGGCCGGCTGCAAGCTGAAGTTCAGGCCGGGCAGGCCATCGGGGCGGTATGAAATTTCGTTCAAGGTTGGCGTTTCGAAACCCCGACCTACGGTCGCATACAGATTCAGGTCGGGCCGGGCCTGATAGCGCAGCGCCGCCATCGGCAAGGCTTTGCGATAACGGACAGCACCGCTGTCGTTGCCGTTGGCGCCGACGATGTAGTGGTCATCGGAAGAGAAACGGACCGTACTATAGCGCACGCCGGCATCCAGATTCCAGCGCTGCGCCAAGTGCCAGGAAGCCTGCAGATAGGGATCGGCGTTCCACGCCAGGTTGGTCTCATCGCGACGCAGCGCACCTTGCACGCCCAGTTGCTGGGTCGAGCCGGTGCCCGTGAAATTTTCGTAACCCTGGCGTTGTTCGGTCAGCGTGTCGTAGGCGAGGCCGCCGATCACGGTCAATGGCCGGCCAGCCAGAGTGAGGCGCGAAGTCCAGCGCGCATCGATGCCGCCATAGTCGCGGCCCAGCACGATGACGCCGCCGGCGTGCAGCGGATTGTCCCGCTGTACCGAGGGCGGTATTGCCTGGAACTGCACGGTGTCGCGCTGGCCGTAGTAAATCATCAGGCGCAGATCGTTACTGGCATCGATGTGGCGTTCGTAGATTGCACCTCCTTGAGTCTGCTGCACGGTCTTGCGCGTGTTGAATTGCGTCGCCACGGCGACGGCACTACGCGGGTTGGCGCTGAAATCGGCAAGGTTCAGGCCCAGCGGATCCTGCGCCTTGAGGTTGACGCTGTTCACCACCAGCGTCAGCTTGCTGTCTTGGTCTAGCTGGATGCCAAGCCGGCCATTCACCAGGTTCTTGCTGGCCGCGCTGTGATCGCGGTAGCCATCGGTGGTGAAACGGCTGGTGCTGAGCAGATAATCGATGGCGTCGGCGCCATGGCCGGTCGAGCCGCCGGCCTTCAGTCCATAGCGG
>DATJCV010000218.1:0-12694 GCA_035497775.1 Burkholderiaceae bacterium
ACCGACAGCGAAGGGCAGGACGTGGTCGCCGAAAGCATCGGCGCCGAACCCCGTCTGAACATCGAGGGATTGACGAACCGCAGCTACTTTGCCCAGATATCCGCCATCGACAAGACAGGCCTGCAAGGATTGCCGCGCGGCAGCCGCTTCGCGCTACCGGCCAGCGCGGCACCGCCCGCCGCAGCCGGCATGCCCGTGAACCTGGGCTGGAGCGCCAGCCGCGATGCCGATAGCTATCGGCTACGCATCGCGCGCGACCCGGCCTTCCGCAGCATCGCCGATGAAGTCGAAGTGAACCAGCCGCACTATGTCAGCAATACGCTGGAGCCAGGCCAGTATTACTGGCAAGTGGCGCCGGTGATCGTACGCGACGGCACGCAAACACAGCAGCCGTATGGCAAGACCGGCACGCTGAGAGTGCGACCGCCGCAAGGCGCCCCCTTCGTCGACGGCAGCGAGCCCGACAAGCTGTGGCTGCGCTGGGATAGTGTGCCGGGCCAGAAATTTCTGGTGCAGGTGGCACGCGACCCGGCCTTTAGCTGGCTGATGCTGTCGGCCACCACCGAGCGCCCGGAAATTCGCCTGAACCGGCCCGCGTTCGGCACCTACTATGCGCGGGTGCAAGCGCAGTCGGCAGGCGACGGCAGCGCTCCATTCTCGTTGGCGCAAGCATTCGTGGTCACCGACCACTGGATCATTCATGACGGCGCGCCATTTGCCGTTGGTGAACGCGCGCTGCGCGGCCGCAACTGACACCGCCCGCGCCGCCCCCAATGAACCTGCCGAGGCTGTCGCGTTTCGCCCAACGGCTGGCTTTTCGCGAATGGCTGCTGCTGATCTGCGTGCTGACGCTGCTGGCCGCCGGTCTCGGCTGGCAAAATGGGCTGGGCCGCATCGACCAGTCTCTATACGACCTGCTGCTATCGGCCAACGGCCGGCCGGCACGCGATGACATCCTCATCGTCGCCATCGACGACTACAGCATCGCCGAACTGGGGCGCTGGCCGTGGCCACGGGCGCGGCATGCCAAGCTGCTGAGAAATATCGCCGACGCCGGCCCGCGTGCGATCGGACTCGACGTTATCCTGTCCGAGCCGGAACTGGCAGCTGACGGCAACCGCGCTGGCGACCACGCGCTGGCCGCAGCACTGGCCGCCAACCATCTGACCGTCCTGCCGGCGACTGGCGCCAGTCGCGGCGCCGGTGCCACCATAACGCCGCCCATCGCGGAACTGGCATGCGCGGCACGCGCCCTGGGTCATATCAACCTGCAGCTCGACAGCGACGGCGTGCTGCGCAGCTTCGCGCCCCATACCTTTCAGGACGGTGTCTGGTGGCCGCATTTTGCGCTGGCGCTGGCGGCAGATTTGCAACTGCCGGCCGGTGGCGACTGCCAACCGGCATTCAACCCGACCGAGGCGACGACGGCCGTCAGCCGCGTCGACACCTTGCTGCGCATCCCGTTTGCCGGCGGCAGCGGCCATTTTCAATCAGTGCCCTACGTTGCGGTGTTACGCGGCGAAGTGCCGCCGCAATTCCTGGCCGGAAAATACGTTCTGGTCGGCGCCACCGCCCTCGGGATGGCCGATTCTTACCCGACTCCGGTATCGGGCTTGAACGGCGCCATGGCCGGTATCGAAATCAATGCCAATATCCTCGCCAGCTTGCTGGAAGGGAAGTCGATTGCGCTTGCGGCGCCGTGGCAAACCGCGTTGTTTTGCGCGCTGCCGGTATTCCTGGCGCTGCTCGGCTATCTGTTTTTTTCGCCGCGGCAGTCGTTGCTGAGCACCGTCAGCCTGCTGCTGCTGACACTGGTTGCCAGTGGCTTGGCCTTGCGCGCGGGAATCTGGCTGGCGCCGGGCGCCGCCTTGACGGCCCTGGTGTTGTCCTATCCTCTGTGGAGCTGGCGCCGGCTGGAAACTGCGATTTCCTATCTGGGCCAGGAATTCATGCGGCTCGACCAGGAGCCGCACCTGCTGCCGGAGGCGGCCACCATGGAGAGCGCCGAGCCGCTGGCCGACTTGCTGGAGCAGCGCATCCGCGCCATGACCAGCGCCGCGCGGCGCGTGCGCGACTTACGCCAGTTCGTGTCCGACAGCCTGAACAGCTTCCCCGATGCGGTGCTGATCACCGCGCCCGACGGCCGGGTGCTGCTGACCAACCGCCATGCGCACGCCTATCTGGCCGCGCTGGGCTTGCCGACGGACCAAGCGGCACTGCTGCCGCAGCTGTACGCCGCGCTCTCGGCGCCGCAAGCAATCGACCAGCATGCCAACCTGAAGGTCGAGTGGGCCGACTTGCTGGACCTGCGGCAGGTCGGCGCGCTGGTCAACGGCGTCGCCGCGCAAGATCGCAACGGCCGCGACCTGTTGCTGAAAAGCGCGCCCTGCTATTCTGCCGCCGGCCTGCTGATCGGCTGGATCGTCAACCTGATCGACATTTCCAACATCCGCGCCGCCGAACGCAGCCGCGACGAAACCCTGCGCTTCCTGTCGCACGACATGCGCGCGCCGCAAGCCTCGATCCTGGCCTTGCTGGAATTGCAGAGCGAAGCGGGGTCGGCCTTGCCGCAGCAGGAATTTTTCAGCCGCATTGAAAAGGCGGCACGCAAGACGCTTGGGCTGGCCGACAATTTCGTCCAGCTGGCACGCGCCGAATCGCAGGAATACCGGCTGGAAGAAGTGGATTTCCAGGACCTGCTGCTGGATGCGACCGATGAAATGTGGACCCTGGCCAAAAGCCGCGAGGTGCGGCTGGAGACCGAGTTCTGCCGGGAGGAGATGCCGGTGCGGGTGGACCGGGCACTGATGACGCGGGCGCTGATCAACCTGATCTCGAATGCGATCAACTACAGCCCGGCCGCTGCCCGCATCCATTGCTCGATCGGCCGGCTACCAGGGACGCCGACGCCACAAGTCGCCTGCAGCATCAGCGACCAGGGCTATGGCATTGCGCCAACCGACCAGGCCCGGCTGTTCCAGCGCTTCCAGCGCATCACCGCACCCGGGCAGCCGCGGCATGACGGCATCGGCTTGGGATTGGTATTCGTCAAGACCGTGGTCGAGCGCCATGGCGGCCAAGTCACGTTCGACAGCCAGCCCGGACACGGCACCACTTTTCGCATCACGCTACCCTTGCTGAAGGGGCAACAGGGGACGTCAAATCAGCCTGGCGCCTGACCCGTCGCAGGTTTATGCATCCCGGCAAGCAGCTATAATATGATGTCGCCATTTCCTTGTTCATGCCCCATGCACTTGCTCGCCGTCGGGCTCAACCACACCACCGCACCGGTCGCCTTGCGCGAACGGGTGGTTTTCCCGGCTGACCAGATCGGTCAGGCGGTGGCGGCGGCGCGCGCCTGGTTTGGCCGCAGCGGTGATGCCCGCCTGTCCGACGAAGCGGCGGTCCTGTCGACTTGCAACCGCACTGAACTGTACGCCGCCAGTGCCTTGTCGAGCGGGATTGACGCAGCCATCGATTCGACTGCGCATTTCCTGGCCGATTACCATCACGTGCCCTATTCGGAATTGCGCCCGTACCTGTACACCCTACCGCACGACAATGCGGTGCGGCACGCATTCCGGGTCGCCTCCGGTCTCGATTCGATGGTGCTGGGCGAGCCGCAGATCCTCGGCCAGATGAAAGACGCGGTACGCCAGGCGGATGCCGCCGGCGGCCTTGGCACCTACCTGCACCAGTTGTTCCAGCGCAGCTTCTCGGTCGCCAAGGAAATCCGCAGCAGCACTGAAATCGGCGCCCACAGCGTGTCGATGGCGGCTGCCGCGGTCAAGCTGGCACAGCGCATTTTCGATACGATTTCGGAACAAAACGTGCTGTTCATCGGTGCCGGCGAAATGATCGAATTGTGCGCCACGCACTTCGCCGCGCAAACCCCGAACAGCCTGACCATCGCCAACCGCACGCTGGAACGCGGCGCTGCGCTGGCGCACCGCTTCAACGGCCGCGCGATACAGCTGGCCAGCCTGCCGGAGCAACTGGCCAATTTCGACATCGTGGTGTCGTGCACCGCCTCGACCTTGCCGATCATCGGCCTCGGCATGGTGGAGCGCGCCATCAAGCAGCGTCGCCACAAGCCGATGTTCATGGTCGACCTGGCCGTGCCGCGCGACATCGAAACCGAGATCGGCCGCCTCAACGACGTCTTCCTGTATACCGTGGACGATCTCGGCGCGGCGGTGCAAACCGGCCTCGAACAGCGCCAGAGCGCGGTGGCGCAAGCCGAAGTCATCATCGAAACCCGGGTGCAGTCGTTCATGCACTGGCTCGACAGCCGCGCCGTGGTGCCGGTGATCCAGGATCTGCGTGACTGCTCGGAACAGATCCGCATGCTGGAGCTGGAGCGCGCGCGCCGCATGCTGGCGCGCGGTGACGATGCCGAGGCAGTGCTGGAAGCCTTGTCGAAAGGGCTGACCGCCAAGTTCCTGCACGGTCCGCAGCAGGCGCTGCACCAGGCCAACGGCGACGAGCGCGCGCGGCTCGCGGCCCTGCTGCCGCAACTGTTCCGCACCCGCCGTTAGCGACAGGCAGTGCTGCCTGCCCGCTGCAGCCATCCCGGCTCCAGCCCTCCGCCGCGCATGCCTTGCGCCTGATTTTCCTCTGAATTGCCCGCCGCCGATGAAACCTTCCATGCTTGCCAAGCTCGATCAACTGACGCATCGTCTGGAGGAGCTCGACAGCCTGCTGATGCAGCCGGACGTCACCGCCAGCATGGACAACTATCGCAAGCTGACGCGCGAACACGCCGAGCTGGAGCCGCTGGTCGCGCTGTACGGCAGCTACACGCGCGCCGCGACCGATCTGCAGGCGGCGCAGGAAATGCTGGCCGACCCCGAGATGAAGGAGTTTGCCCAGGACGAAATCGAAACCACCCAGGAGCGTATGGCGCAGCTGGAACTCGATCTGCAGAAAATGCTGTTGCCGAAAGACCCCAACGACGAGCGCAACATCTTCCTGGAAATTCGCGCCGGCACCGGCGGCGACGAATCGGCGCTATTCGCCGGCGACCTGCTGCGCATGTACACGCGCTTTGCCGAGCGCCAGCGCTGGCAGGTCGAGATGGTGTCGGAATCGGCGTCGGAGATCGGCGGCTACAAGGAAGTGATCGTGCGCATTGCCGGCGCCGGCGCCTATTCCAAGCTGAAATTCGAATCCGGCGGCCACCGGGTGCAGCGGGTGCCGGCCACCGAAACCCAGGGCCGCATCCACACCTCGGCCTGCACTGTCGCCGTGATGCCGGAAGCCGACGAAGTCGGCGATGTCGACATCAATCCGGCGGAAATCCGCATCGACACCTACCGCGCCTCCGGCGCCGGCGGCCAGCACATCAACAAGACCGATTCGGCGGTGCGCATCACCCACCTGCCGACCGGCATCGTGGTCGAATGCCAGGACGACCGCAGCCAGCACAAGAACAAGGCGCAGGCGATGAAGGTGCTGGCGGCGCGCATCAAGGACGTGCAGCTGCGCGAGCAGCAATCAAAGGAAGCGGCCACCCGCAAGTCGCTGATCGGGTCCGGTGACCGCAGCGAACGGATTCGCACCTATAATTTCCCGCAGGGACGAATGACCGATCACCGCATCAACCTGACTTTGTACAAGCTCGATTTCATCATGGATGGCGACCTGGAAGAATTGACCAATGCCCTGGCGGCCGAGCATCAGGCCGATTTGCTGGCGGCGTTGGGCGATCACCTGTGATGACACCGAGCCACCCGATCAACCCCATTTTGGCCAAGCGCTCATCATGAAAACTTCCAAGCCTGTCCTGCTCGCCGTGGCCCTGATTTCACTGGCGCTGCTGGCCGTGGCACTCTACCTGCAGCACGTCGAGCGCATGCTGCCCTGCCCGTTGTGCATCATTCAGCGCTACCTGTTTGCCGCCATCGCGCTGATCTGCCTGGTGTTTGCGCTGCTGCCCGGCAAGGGCAGTGCCGCCAAGGCCGGTGCCGGACTTGGCCTGTTGACCGCACTGGGCGGCGCCGGCGTCGCCGGCTGGCATATGTGGGTACAGGCGCACCCGGCGGTGTCATGCGGCATCGATCCGCTGGAAACCTCGCTCAACACGTTCCCGACTGCCAACCTGCTGCCCTTCCTGTTCAAGGCCGACGGCCTGTGCAGCGCCGGCTATGCGCCGATTCTCGGCCTGTCGATTCCGCAGTGGTCTTTGGTCTGGTTCGTCATTTTTGCGATCGTGCTGGGCACGCTGTTCTTCCGCCGCCGCTGAGCAGCGTCTGGTCGGGTGGCATGTTCGGGAACGCGTTTCCTATCCGTCGTTCCCGCAACGAGCCCCGGCATGACAGCAAAATACGCGCAGCCCTCAGCATTTGTCAGATAAAAACGGAGTATGTCAGTCAGACAGCCATTTCGCGCCCGTAATTTGACACAACTACGCGGAGTATATAAACCAATATGGTGCGCAACCACGCCGATATCTCATGCCCGGATCCTCTGACACTGGCGCCATGCCGATTGCCGCCGGCAGCCGCATCGACTCGCTGCTGAAAAACCCGCCGCTCGACGCGCTGGAAACCCGCATCCTGCTCGGCCATGTGTTGCAGCTGACGCGGGTGCAGCTGATTACCCGGTCCGAACGCGCCTTGAGCGCGGACGAGGCGCGCCATCTGTCGGCGCTGGTGCAGCGCCGCCGCGACGGCGAACCAATCGCCTACCTGGTGGGCGCGCGCGAATTCTACGCACTCTCGTTCGAGGTGACGCCCGACGTGCTGATCCCGCGCCCGGAAACGGAATTACTGGTGGAACTGGCCTTGCAGCACGCCGCACCACGCAGCCGCATTCTGGACCTGGGCACCGGCTCGGGCGCAATCGCGGTGGCGCTGGCGCACGCGCGGCCCGACCTGGCCGTGACGGCGCTTGACCTCAGCGCCGCCGCGCTGGTGGTGGCGCAGCGCAATGCCGCGCGCCATCGGGTGCAGATTCATTTTTTGCACAGCGACTGGTTTGGCGCGCTGCAGAACCAGCGCTTCGATCTGATCGTCGCCAACCCACCGTACATTGTCGCCGGCGACGTCCACCTGGCGCAGGGCGACCTGCGTTTCGAGCCGATCGGCGCCCTGACCGACCACGCCGATGGCCTGAGCGCGTTGCGCATCATCATCGGCGGCGCCGCCGTGCATCTGGCGCCGCACGGCAGGCTGCTGGTCGAGCACGGCTATGATCAGGCACCTGCAGTACGGGATTTATTTGCCGTGGCCGGCTGGCAGCAGGTTCAGAGCTGGCGCGACCTGGCCGGCATCGAGCGGGTCAGCGGCGGAGTGCTGGGCGAGGACGCGCCGGCCGCCTAAGCCAGCGCAACTGCCTGGTGCTGCGCATCGTTGGCGCCCATATCTTCCAGCGCCTGGGTCAAGGCGCGATCCAGCAGCCCCGCCAGCGGCACCACGCTGGCACCGTGCTGCCGGAACGCTTGCGCCAGATCCAGATCGGAAATCGAAAACGATTCCTGGCGGTCGCGCGTAGTAAAGATGTACAGGCTGCGCATCGGGCTGACCCACGCCAGCTTGACCTTCTTCTGGCTGCCGTCTGGTTGGGCAAACTCCAGCCACATGCCGCTGTGCAGCTGTGCCAGCTGCTCCACGAATTCATCAGGCGGCGGCTCGGGTTTTGCAGCCGCCTGTTTCTCCAGGCGCCGTTCAGCCGCCTTTTGTGCCACTTCGAGCGCCAACTCCAGTTGCCGCTCGGGCGACAGGTTGACCGGTGCGCGCACGATTGAGGCATGGCACTCGGCCAGTTCGGCAAAAAATTGCAGGCGGTCGGAATCATCCCATTCGACCAGATTCAGCCACTTGTTCAGCATCGCCAGCATCGACGGCAGCTTGGCGATCAATTCCTTGCGCTGTTCGAGCGTGATCTTCGGTTTCACGCTCCAGATCAGGTCGTCCATCGTCTTGAGCGCGCTGCTGACCGCCTGCGGCTGGGATTCCGCCCGCGCATAGGCGATGGTCAGCACCGGTACCCAGCGGTTTTCGAGGAAAGTTTCGACAAACGCCACCACTTCCCCACTGCCGATGCGCAGCGCCACTTCGGTTTGCGCGGCCCGCCTGGCCTGGCCCAGTTTTTCCTGGCGCAGCGCACTGTCGATCGGCGCCGCTAGGCCACCCACTTCGGCAGCTTCGTCATCACGGATAAACGCTTCGAGATCGGAGACGACGTCGGAAAACACCGACACCTGCTGATCGAACTCACGCTGCACCCGCTCGACGTTACGTTTCAACGCCTGGAACAACGGGTCGCGCGCGCCCTCTTTTTCGTCCCAGCCGACACTGGCTTTCGCCAGCACATCGATCATGCGGCGCGCCGGATGGGCATGGTCGAAGAAGAACTCCTTGTCCAGCAAGGCCGCCTTCAGCACCGGCACCTGCAGGAAGCCGATCAGCGACTTGATCTCGGGAGCGATATGCTGATCGCGGAAAATCACGTCAAATACGGTGCCCAGCAGATCGATGGTGTTTTCGTCGACTGCGGACAGCGCACCGGGCGGCGTCTGCCGCTTGATGTTGCCCAGCAGTGCCATGCTGGGCGCCGTGCCAGTGCCGTCATCGGCAACATGGCGCTCGAACATGGCTTTCTGCAGGCCAGCCAGATAATCGAATAATTGCGGACGCGCCACTGGCAACGAATGCATCGCCTGGCCGGCGCCAGCCGCAGGTGCCTGCGCCGCAAGCGGCGCGCCACCAGACATAGCGCCCGGTGCGCTCAGCAGACTGCGCAATTGCTGCAACAGCGCGGGGTCGCTGCTGACGGCACGCGGCAGTTCCCGATTCGCGGCCGTCTTGCGGATCTGGAAAGAGCTGGGCAACTGCGGCAAAATCCCCTTCGCAATCAGCGCATCATTCACGCCCTTCAGAATCGGCGACAGGTCCGGCAGCAGATCCAGCCCCAGCAAGGGCAATAGCAGTGAATATGAATCTTGGTCGGGGTTGAATTCGCGCCAGGCTTCATCGATCGCCTGCACAAATAGTTCGGGTCGAAACGGATGTTCAGCCGGCGCCATTTCCTCGCGCCCAGTCAGGAATGCCAGCCGCATACCCAGCGCATTCAACTGTCCGGCATGCTTTTCGGCGAGCGGGCGGCACAGATTGCCCAGCAACACCCGGCTTTCGATTTCTTCATAGGAGACCAGCGACAAATCGCCGTCGTGCTCACGCATGCCGCCGGCGGCATGGTCGAGGCCACGCATGGCTTGCTGTAAAACCGCCAACAGGCGGCCAGACACCAGGAAATAAAACGGATACGCGTTCTTTTTCAGCAGGTTGGCAGCATTGAAACTGAGATTGGCCAGCTTGCTGTCGGCACTCTGTTCGGACTGCAACAGCAAGGCCGCAGCCAAACGCGGCGCATACGCTTCCAGTTGCGGATTGGCGGCGGCCGACGCCAGCGATACCAACGAGCGCAGCAGCTCGGCACGATGGGTGGCAGGCATGGCCTCGGGCAGGCTGGCAGCGGTGTTGAGAGTGGTCACCATGGTCGGTTGTTCCAAGGCTGAGCTGATCGTTCGTCCAAACAGCTACCGCAGACAAAGCCGCCAGCCAGCGCCGACGGTGATAGATGGGTCCATTCTGACACAATATTTCCAAGTGGAAATAATATCGTAAAAATTTAATTAAGGTCTTTGCACATCGACGGCCGATTTTTCTTCCCGTCACTGGAAGGGCGCGGCCATGGCTTGAGAAAAATCAAATTCACGCCAGCCTGCATCATTAAATTGGAGGCGCCTTCGCCAAATCTGGTAAATCTTCAAATCTTACCGGTACGCGCATCATTCGAAGACAACGATGAACCGACCCAGTCCTGAAACCACCCTGCGTTGCTCGGTTTGCAACGCAGAAAACAGCGCGCAGGAGACGATCTGCATTTCCTGTGGTCATGTATTGCCGGCGTCCGGCATCGCATGCCCTAAGCTCTCAAGCTATGCTTTTCCAAACCAGGCAAGGCCGCAGGACGTGCGCATGGTCGGCAAGCGCGAGTTCCGCTTGACAAACGGCTTGCCGCCACAGACAGGCACGATGCCGGCCGAACCAATCGCCCCGAGCACGCCAGCGACACCATCGCCGCTGGCAACACCCTCTCCGAACCCGCCCGCGCCGCCACTCCCGACAACGGATGGCGCGACCGAGACGCCGCCGACGCCCTACTTCAACCCTGCTGCATGGAGCGCCGGCGATTACCCGCCATCCTGGTACGAAACCGCAGCGCGCCCCGCGGGACGTTACGCTCGCACGCTGTGGTTGGCATGCATCTTTTCCATCGGCGCCGCCAGCGGGGCTGCGGCGCTGTGGTGGGCGAACGATCCGGCGCGCGCGCAACGCGCCATCGCCAGCTGGCACAGCGAGCCGGCGCCGGCCGCCGCCCCGGCCCATCCCGATGCCGCGCTCAACACATCGCCCGGCGAATTGCCGTATGACGGCCCGCCCAGGGAAATGAGCCACCCTGCCGCGACGCCGCCGGCACCCGAGCCCAAGCCGGAACCCGCCGCGCCTGAAACCCTGGCCACAGCGCCCGCTGCTCCGATCGCCGGTGCCAGCGCAATCAGCGAGAAAATGACGGCAGCCGCCGGCACCTCCGGCGCAGAAAAGCTGGCGCCAGCCAAGGCACCGCAGAAAACCAAGAGCCGTAGGGAACAGCGGCGGGAGTCCGCGGTCGTGGTCGCCGACACCGCCCCTGAAGATAACGAAAAAAAATCGAACCGTTCCGGCGAACGATCGCTGACGCCGCTGATGCTCGCGCAGTGTGCAAGCATGAGCGATGCCCATGAGCGGCAAGAATGCAAGCGGGAAGTATGTAACGGCAAGTGGGGCAAAGACGGCTGCACCTTGCCAGCCGAAGGCGCCCCCGTCATCGTCGGCCGCTAGCGCCACCAGAGCGCATCCGGCGATACCTGTTACTTTGGCATCTTGCACCAGCGGCCGTCCGCCGGTGTGCCGGCAAGGCCAAGCGGCCACGGCTCGGATTGCACAGCAATTGCTTGGCCTTTTCCGCTGTCAAGACTGGCGCAATTTCGACAATTGCGTATCATGCTCCGCTTGTTTTCCTTCCTTATTTCCGCTGACCTGCCCATGCTGCCTTCGATCGAACAACGTCTCGCGCTTGAACTTGCCGCCAAACCGGCCCAGGTGGCCGCCGCCGTCGCCCTGCTGGACGAGGGCGCCACCGTCCCCTTCATCGCCCGCTACCGCAAGGAAGCGACCGGCGGCCTCGACGATATCCAGCTGCGGCTGCTGGAAGAACGCCTGCGCTATCTGCGCGAGCTGGAAGACCGGCGCGCGACGATCCTGGCCTCGATCGAGGAACAGGGCAAGCTGACGCCGGAACTGCGCGACGCCATCAGCCACGCCGAAGACAAGACCCGGCTGGAAGACTTGTACCTGCCGTACAAGCAAAAGCGCCGCACCAAGGCGCAGATCGCCGCCGAAGCCGGCCTGACCGAGCTGGCCGATGCCTTGCTGGCCGATCCGGCGCTGAACCCGGAAGAAGAGGCGATCAAGTACCTGAAGCCGGCGTTCTCCACCGCCAACGGCGACAACCCCGGCGTGGCCGATGCCAAGGCGGCGCTGGACGGCGCGCGCCAGATCCTGATGGAGCGCTTCGCCGAAGACGCCAGCCTGTTGCAAGCCCTGCGCGAATACCTGAGCGAACACGGCGTGGTGGAATCGAAGGTGATCGACGGCAAGCAGGATGCCGGCGAAAAATTCGCCGATTATTTCGACTATTCCGAGACCATCGGCACCATTCCGTCGCACCGCGCGCTGGCCTTATTTAGGGGCCGGCGCGAGGAAATCCTCAACGTCGCGCTGCGCCTCGATTCCGAGGAAGAAAAGCCGAAATGGGACGCGCCGCACAATCCCTGCGAAGGCCGCATCGCCGCCCGTTTCGGCGTCAAGAACGAAGGCCGCGCCGCCGACAAATGGCTGGCCGACACCGTGCGCTGGGCCTGGCGCGTGAAGGTGTTCATGCACCTGGAAACCGAGCTGATGACCGGCCTGCGCGAAAAGGCCGAGATCGAGGCGATCAACGTCTTCGCGCGCAACCTGAAGGCCCTGCTGCTGGCGGCGCCGGCCGGCCCGCGCGCGACCATGGGGCTCGACCCCGGACTGCGCACCGGGGTGAAAGTCGCAGTGGTCGACGCCACCGGCAAGGTGGTCGATACCCATACCATCTACCCGCATCAGCCGCGCAACGACTGGGACGGTGCGCTGCATACGCTGGCGCAGCTGGCGGAAAAACACCAGGCCTCGCTGATCTCGATCGGCAACGGCACCGCCTCGCGCGAAACCGACAAGCTGGCGCAAGACTTGATCAAGCTGCGGCCGGAGCTGAAGCTGACCAAGATCGTCGTCTCCGAAGCCGGCGCCTCGGTGTATTCGGCCTCCGAATTCGCCTCCAGGGAATTGCCGGAACTGGACGTCTCGCTGCGCGGCGCGGTGTCGATCGCGCGCCGGCTGCAAGACCCGCTGGCGGAACTGGTGAAGATCGATCCGAAGTCGATCGGCGTCGGCCAGTACCAGCACGACGTCGGCCAGACCCAGTTGGCGCGCTCGCTCGACGCCGTGGTCGAGGATTGCGTGAACGCGGTCGGGGTCGACGTCAACACGGCCTCGGCGCCGCTGCTGGCGCGCGTCTCCGGCTTGAATTCGAGCGTGGCGCAAAGCATCGTCAGCTA
>DATJCV010000219.1:0-2185 GCA_035497775.1 Burkholderiaceae bacterium
TGCCGGCAGCTGCTGGCATGTCCAGCTTGCCCGGGCAGATGCGTCCTGCAGGAATCCAATGACGCCAGCTGCCAACGCAGCCGGCCACCGAACGCCTATTTTTGAAGCAACCCGCAAAGGAGCAACATGAAAACGATCGGATTCATAGGCCTGGGCATCATGGGCGCGCCGATGGCGGCCAACCTGCAAGCCGGCGGCTACCAGCTATACCTGAACGGCCAGAGATCCGTGCCGGAAAGCCTGGTCGCAGGCGGCGCCACCGTATGCGCCTCCAGCAAGGAAGTCGCAGCGCGCGCCGATGTCATCATCCTCATGGTGCCCGACACGCCACAGGTGGAGGAGGTGTTGTTCGGCGAGGAGGGCGTCGCCGCCGGCTTAGCCGCGGGTAAGCTGGTGATCGACATGAGTTCGATCTCGCCGATCGCCACCAAGGAATTCGCGCAGAAAATCAATCGGCTCGGCTGCGACTATCTGGATGCGCCGGTGTCGGGCGGCGAGGTCGGCGCCAAGGCGGCGACGCTGACCATCATGGTCGGCGGTTCGCAAGCGGCGTTCGATGCGGCCCAACCCTTGTTTGCATTGCTGGGCAAGAACATCACGCTGGTTGGCGGCAACGGCGACGGCCAAACCACCAAGGTTGCCAACCAGATCATCGTCGCGCTGAATATCCAAGCGGTAGCGGAGGCGCTGTTGTTCGCATCGAAGGCCGGCGCCGACCCGGCCAAGGTGCGGCAGGCCTTGATGGGCGGCTTCGCCTCGTCGAAAATTCTGGAAGTGCATGGCGAACGCATGGTCAAGCGCACCTTCAATCCGGGCTTTCGCATCGCGCTGCATCAAAAGGATTTGAACTTGGCATTGCAGGGCGCCAAGGCCTTGGGCGTGGCGCTGCCGAATACCGCTGCGGTGCAGGAGCTGATGAACGCCTGCGCCGCGAATGATATGAGCGGGCTGGATCATTCGGCCCTGTGTCGTGCGGTCGAATTGCTGTCCAAGCACCAGATCGCGGAAGGCTGAAGGCAGCCGGCTTTTATAAAAACAGATTCAATCTTGATTGAGCCCATGCCTCCTTAGGCTTATTACCCATCACCTTGCCCCTAACCTTGCACCCACCTGAGCGCACCATGACCCTGGATCATCCCCGCCAATTCCTGATCGATTTGTACGGCAGCGCGGTCGCCGCCGTCACCGCCGAAGCCTGCCTGCCGTCATTCCTGCCGGCGCCGCCACAACAGGGGCGCACGCTGGTGATCGGCGCCGGCAAGGGCGCGGCGGCGATGGCCAGGGTGGTGGAACAGCACTGGCCAGGCGAGCTGTCGGGGCTGGTGGTCACGCGCTACGGCCATGGCGCCGATTGCCGCCGCATCGAGGTGGTCGAGGCGGCGCATCCGGTGCCGGACCGCGCCGGCCAGCAGGCGGCGGCGCGCATGCTGCACATGGTGCAGGGATTGAGCGAACACGACCTGGTGCTGTGCCTGATTTCCGGCGGCGGCTCGGCCTTGCTGGCGCTGCCCGCCGAGGGCATCACGCTGGAACAGAAACAGGACATCAACAAGGCACTGCTGAAAAGCGGCGCCAACATCTTTGAAATGAATTGCGTGCGCAAGCACCTGTCGGCGATCAAGGGCGGCCGCCTGGCGCTGGCCTGCGCGCCGGCGCGCGTGGTGACGCTGCTGATCTCCGACATCCCGGGCGACGATCCGGCCATCATCGCCAGTGGCCCGACCCTGCCGGACCCGACCACTTGCGCGCAGGCGCTGGCGATCCTGCACAAGTACCGGATTGCCGTGCCCGACAATATTCGCCAGCACCTGGCAAGCGGACGCGACGAGACGCCCAAGCCCGGCGAAAAAATATTCGAGCGCAATGCGCATCATGTGATCGCCACCGCGCAGCAGGCGCTGCAGGCGGCCGCGGCCCACGCGCGTGCGGCCGGCATCACGCCCTACATCCTGTCCGACGAAATCGAAGGCGAGGCGCGTGACATCGGCATGATGCATGCGGCGCTGGCGCGCCAGGTGGCGCAGCACGATGCGCCGTTCGCCAAGCCGTGCGTGCTGCTGTCCGGCGGCGAAACCACGGTCACCGTGCGCGGCACAGGGCGCGGCGGGCGCAATGCCGAATTCCTGCTGAGCGTCGGGCTGGCGCTGCAAGGCTGCCCCGGCGTCCATGCGATCGCCTGCGACAC
>DATJCV010000220.1:0-32853 GCA_035497775.1 Burkholderiaceae bacterium
CAGAATTTTTTCGCCGGAGCGATTCGGCTCGTCGTCAAAACCCTCCAGCTCGCTGACCCACCGGTGCAGATCGGTAAAGCGCACGCCCAGCGGGTCGACCTGGGGAAATTTGTCATACAGCGCTTCGGCAATCCGGATCGTATCGGTCCATTGCATGCTCAGCCTCCTGTTCTCTACTCTGTTCGGCCTGGCGCCACGAGTCCAACGATCCAAGGTCCGCGCCAGGTTTTTTGCGGCGGATCGCACCGGCTTATTCGCGCGCGTGGTTGATCGTGTATTTCGGAATCTCGATCACCAGGTCTTCCTCGCCCAGGATGACCTGGCAGGACAGACGCGACGTCGCTTCCAGCCCCCAGGCCATGTCCAGCAAGTCTTCCTCGCTCTCCTCCGGCTCGTTCAGCGCCGCGAAACCTTCCCGGATCACCACGTGGCACGTGGTGCAGGCACAGGATTTTTCGCAGGCGTGCTCGATCTCGATGTCGCTGGCCAGCAGCGCGTCGCACAGCGACTTGCCGGCCGGGGCATCGATCACGGCACCGTCCGGACACAGGGAAGCATGGGGCAACACAATGATTTGGGGCACTTGGTTTTACCTCGGTGATGGTGAATGTCGGGCCGGTCCTGAGACCTGGCCCTGGAGCGCGGCCAAACCGCATTCCGAGTTCAAGCCAGCTGGTCCACTTTGCGGCCGGTCAGGGCGGCGCGCACGCTTTGATTCATGCGGCGCGCGGCAAATTCCTCGGTGCCGTTGGCCAGCGCTTCGACTGCTGCCTGCAATGCCGCCTGATCGCTTGCAGCTACTGCGGTCCGCACCACTTGCAGCAAGGCGGCGATCGCTTCACGCTCGGCCGCCGACAGTAGTGCGGCATCGCTTGCCAGCGCCGATTCGGTGGCCAGCACGATGCGCTCCGCCTCGACCTGCTGTTCCCGCAGCGCGCGCATTTGGCAGTCGGCGTCGGCGGCGCCAAACGACTCATGCAGCATGCGGGCGATTTCGTCATCGCTCAAGCCATACGACGGCTTGACCACGACCCCGGCCTCGACGCCGGAACGGAGTTCCTGTGCCGATACCGACAGCAAGCCGTCGGCATCCACCTGATAGGTAACGCGGATGCGGGCCGAACCCGCGGTCATCGGCGGGATCCCGCGCAACTCGAAGCGGGCCAGCGAGCGGCAATCGGCCGCCAGCTCGCGCTCGCCCTGCACCACCTGGATCGCCAACGCCGTCTGGCCGTCCTTGAAGGTGGTGAATTCCTGGGCGCGGGCGCAAGGAATGGTGGAATTGCGCGGGATGACCTTTTCCACCAGTCCACCCATGGTTTCGATGCCAAGCGACAGCGGAATCACATCCAGCAGCAGCCAGTCGTCGCCGGCGGCGCGGTTGCCGGCCAGCAGATTGGCCTGGATCGCCGCACCCAGCGCCACCACCTGGTCCGGATCGATATCGGTCAGCGGCGTGGTGCCAAAAAATTCGCCGACGGCGTGCTGCACATGCGGCATGCGCGTGGCGCCGCCCACCATCACCACGCCGGCCACGGCATCCGTCGCCAAGGCGGCATCGCGCAAGGCCTTGCGGCTGGCGGCAATCGTCTTCACTACCAAGTCCTGCGTCATCGTGGCAAATTCCCGGGCCGAGAGGCTCAAGTGCACTTCCACGCCGGATGGCAGCACGGCGTCGATCGTGATCTCGGCCTGGTTCGATAACTGCTCCTTCGCTGCCCGCGCCGTCGCCATCAGCAGGCTGCTGTCCTGTTGCGACAGCGGCGCCAGCCCAGCCCGTTCCATGATCCAGCGAAACAGGCGATGGTCGAAATCATCGCCGCCCAGCGCAGAATCACCGCCGGTCGCCAAGACTTCGAACACG
The DNA here is from genome assembly GCA_035497775.1 of Burkholderiaceae bacterium. GTDB lineage: Bacteria > Pseudomonadota > Gammaproteobacteria > Burkholderiales > Burkholderiaceae_D > DATJCV01. The sequence continues at coordinate 1,865 of DATJCV010000220.1, forward strand.
CCTTTGGTCAGCTTCAGGATCGACATATCAAAGGTGCCGCCGCCCAGGTCGTACACCGCATAAATCCCTTCGGAGGCATGGTCCAGGCCGTAGGCGATGGCCGCTGCGGTCGGCTCATTCAACAAGCGCAGCACATTCAATCCGGCCAGTTTGGCGGCGTCCTTGGTCGCCTGGCGCTGCGCATCGTCAAAATACGCCGGCACCGTGATGACCGCGCCGAGCAGCGCACCGCCCAGCGCACCTTCGGCGCGACGGCGCAGGCTCACCAGGATTTCTGCGGCGATTTCCACCGGGCTTTTGACGCCAGCGGCGGTGTGCAACTGCACCATGCCGGGCGCGTCCTGAAATGCATAAGGCAGGTTTGCGGCATGCGCAATGTCTTGCCGGCCGCGCCCAAGAAAACGCTTGACCGATGCGATCGTATTTTCGGGATCGGCCACCTGCTCGGCCAGGGCCTGGCGGCCGATATGCGTGCTTCCATCCGGCAGGTAACGCACCACGGATGGCAACAGGACTTGGCCTTGCTGGTCACTCAGCAATTCCGCCACGCCGTCGCGCACCGTTGCCACCAGCGAATGGGTGGTGCCAAAATCAATTCCGACCGCCAGCCGATGCTGGTGCGGAACAGTGGACATACCGGGTTCGGAAATTTGCAGAAGAGCCATGTTGAATTCTTGAGGGTAAAACCGTTCGTGATTGCCGTGCCAGGACCGGCAAGGTCAGCAAGTCGCCGCTATGGCGCTATCGATCTTCAGCCAGGCGCTCCAGGGCGGTGGCGACATGATCCGAAAATTTTTCCAGGAACAGCCATTGCCGCACCATGTGCGCGGCGGCGGCGAAGTCTTCGACGTCCAGCAAGGCAGCGGCCTGGGCAGCGGCATCCTGATATACGCCGTCAATTTCGCGCTGCAGCCGCTCCAGGGCGACATCATCCTGCCGCACCTTCACCTCATCCAGCGTTTCATGCCACGCCATTTGCCGCATCAGGAACTCGGCCGGCATGGCGGTGTTGGATTCGGTCTGCAATTGCGCTCCGTTCAGCTCGCACAGATAGCGGGCCCGCCGCAACGGATGCTTCAAGATGCGGTATGCCTCGTTGGCGCGCGTCGCCCATTGCATCGCCACCCGCTTCTCGACACCAGTGGCGCCGGCAAAGCGATCGGGATGAGCCTGGTTCTGCACTTCGTGATAGGCCGCTTCCAGCACCGCCATGTCCAGGGTGAAGCGTTGCGGCAAATGAAAAAGCTGAAAGTGATTTTGCATGGTCGGGTAAAACAAAAGCCTGTGTTCCTCAACAGGCTTGCCTACATATCGCGCTCGATGCGGCGCTTGAGATGACGGCCGGTGCGGCACCGGCCGCGTACGCGATCAGGTATGGAAACTTTCGCCGCAGCCGCATTCGCTTTTCACGTTCGGGTTCTGGAACTTGAACCCTTCGTTCAAGCCTTCGCGCGTGAAGTCCAGCTGCGTGCCGTCCAGATACGGCAGGCTTTTCGGATCCACGAATACCTGAACGCCGTGCGCCTCGAACACCTGGTCCTCGGCATTGCGCTCATCCACGAATTCCAGCTTGTAGGCCAGGCCGGAACAGCCGCTGGTGGAAACGCCGAGGCGCAGGCCAATGCCCTTGCCGCGCTGCGCAAGACTGTGGCTGATCCGTGCTGCCGCTTTTTCAGTGACTGTAATCGTCATGATTGCATCCTCGTCAAATACTCAACTTCATAGGCGGCGTGCCGCCGTCCCTGCTTCAACCACTCACTTCGGCCGGAGCGTCTTGCCTGGCTCGATAATCACTGACGGCGGCCTTGATCGCGTCTTCCGCCAAAATCGAGCAATGGATCTTCACCGGCGGCAAGGCCAGTTCTTCCGCGATCTCGGTATTGCGGATCGCCATCGCCTGATCCAGCGTCTTGCCCTTGACCCATTCGGTCACCAGCGACGAGGATGCGATTGCGGAGCCGCAACCATAGGTCTTGAACTTTGCATCCTCGATCACGCCATCGGCGCCCACCTTGATCTGCAACTTCATGACGTCGCCGCAAGCCGGCGCCCCCACCATGCCGGTACCGACCGTGGCGTCGCCCTTGTCGAACGCCCCGACGTTACGCGGGTTTTCGTAGTGGTCAAGCACCTTGTCTGAATACGCCATTTTCAAATACTCCTTGATTTCCTGAATTCCGATTTGCCAGCGCCGGCCGGGGCCGTCAGTGCGCCGCCCACTGTACCGAGGCGACGTCGATGCCTTCCTTGTACATATCCCACAGCGGCGACAGTTCGCGCAATTTGGCGACTTTTTGCTTGATCAGCGCGATCGTGAAATCGATCTCCTGCTCGGTCGTGAAGCGGCCAAAGGTAAAGCGGATCGAGCTGTGTGCCAGTTCGTCGCTGCGTCCCAGCGCCCGCAATACATAAGATGGTTCCAGGCTGGCCGAAGTACAGGCCGAGCCGGATGACACCGCCAGTTCCTTGATCGCCATGATCAGCGACTCGCCTTCGACATAGTTGAAGCTGACATTTAGGTTGTGCGCAACCCGATGCTGCATGTCGCCGTTGATGTACACCTCTTCCATCTGCTGCAGGCCGCGTGCCAGACGGTCGCGCAGGGCTGTGATGCGAACGACTTCGCTATCCATTTCTTCCCTGGCAAGGCGAAATGCCTCGCCCATGCCGACGATCTGATGAGTTGGCAAAGTGCCCGAACGCAGGCCGCGCTCGTGGCCACCGCCATGCATTTGCGCCTCGATCCGCACGCGCGGCTTGCGCCGCACATACAATGCGCCAACCCCTTTCGGGCCATAGGTCTTGTGCGCGGTAAAGGTCATCAGGTCGACCTTGGTTTTTTCCAGGTCGATATGCACCTTGCCGGTCGCTTGGGCGGCGTCGCAATGGAAAATGATGCCTTTCTTGCGGCACAGCTCGCCGATTTCGTCGATCGGCTGGATCACGCCGATCTCATTGTTGACCAGCATCACCGACACCAGGATCGTGTCCGGCCGCAACGCCGCTTCCAATTGCGCAATGGTGATCAGGCCGTTGTCCTGCGGCTGCAGATAGGTCGCTTCAAACCCCTGGCGTTCCAGTTCGCGCACGGTATCCAGCACCGCCTTGTGCTCGGTCTTGACCGTGATGATGTGCTTGCCCTTGGTTTTATAGAATTGCGCTGCGCCCTTGATCGCCAGGTTGTCACTCTCGGTCGCACCGGAGGTCCAGATAATTTCACGTGGATCGGCATTCACCAGCGCCGCCACCTGCTCGCGCGCTTCTTCCACCGCCTTTTCCGCGGTCCAGCCATACGGATGGCTGCGCGAGGCCGGGTTGCCGAATTGCTCGCGCAAATACGGAATCATTTTGTCAACCACGCGCGGGTCGACCGGGGTAGTCGCCGAATAGTCCATGTAAATCGGAAAATGCGGCGCATCCGCGGTGTCGATCAGCTTGGTTTGCAAGGGGGCATTCATTGATACGCTCCAGTTACGCTACTACTTGCGGGCGGTGCATGACCACCACGCTTTGTTCATGGGTTGTTCGCTTTTGTTGGTCGACCAGATCTTGCAGCGATACCGAATCCAGGTATTCGACTACCTTCTGGTTCAGGGTAGCCCATAGTTCGTGCGTCATGCAGCGGCCGCCGTGCTCGCTCGAAGCAGGATGGCAATTTTCCTTGCCGCCGCATTGGGTCGTGTCCAGCGGCTCATCCACTGCGGTGATGATCTGGGTCACGGTGACGTCTTTGGCGTGGCGCGCGAGATTATATCCGCCTCCCGGGCCACGCACCGAAGCCACGATTTGATGGCGGCGCAATTTTCCGAATAGCTGCTCCAGATAGGAAAGCGAGATGTCCTGGCGCGCGCTGATGCCGGCCAGCGTGACTGGGCCCTGGTCCTGGCGCAGTGCGAGATCGATCATTGCGGTCACGGCAAAACGGCCTTTGGTGGTCAAGCGCATGATTCAACACTCCGGCTCACGGCATAGCCAAACGGCCCGCCCATTGATGGCTCCAAGAGCGGCAATTGTATCAAACTTGACTAAATTTATCAGGTATTCTGTCCGGCCGCCAATTCGAACACGGCGATCGACTCGACATGCGCGGTATGGGGAAACATGTTGACCGCTCCGGCCTGCTGCAGCACATAACCTGCCTCGTGCACCAGCACGCCGGCATCGCGCGCCAGGGTTGCCGGATTGCAGGAAACATAGACAATCCGCGCCGGTTTGAATGGCTGCTCGTCCGCGCTCAAGCCGGCCAGTGCCGCGCACAGCGCCGCAGCGCCATCGCGCGGCGGATCGATCAACAACCGGTCGAATTTTCCCCATGCCACCAGGTCGGCGGAGTTCAGTTCAAACAGGTTGCGGCACACAAAGCTGGTTTTCTCCGCCAGGCCGTTCAACCCGGCATTGCTGCGCGCACGCTCCACCAGCGCCGCACTGCCCTCGATGCCCAGCACTGCATGCGCCCGGGTCGCCAGCGGCAAGGTGAAATTGCCCAGTCCGCAAAACAGATCCGCCACGCGGTGATGGGGGTGCAAATCCAGCAACTGCACCACGCACGTCACCAACAGCCGATTGATCTGGTGGTTGACCTGGGTGAAATCGGTGGGCTTGAACGGCATCCGGATACCGAATTCCGGCAACAGATAATGCAGTTGCGATACGGCCGGATAAAACGGCTGGGCGCTGTCCGGGCCGTGCGCCTGCAGCCACCACTCGATGCGGTGCCGGTTGGCAAACGCGATCAACAACTGTTCGTCCGCGTCATTTAGAGGGGCCATATGGCGCAGCACCAATACCGTGCTGGCGCCATGCTCGCCGTCGCCCACCGCCAGCTCCAGCTGCGGTACCTGGTCGACGATCGACAAGGATGCGATCAACTCCCGCAACGGCAGCAGCAGTGCCGAGACGTTCGGCGGCAGTATTTGGCAACTGCTCATGTCGGTGACATACGGTGATTTTTTTTCCCGAAATCCGACCAGCACCGTGCCCTTTTTACGGACGTTACGAACCGAAATGCGCGCCCGGTAACGGTAATTCCAGGTCGGACCGTGAATCGGGCGCAAGACCGTGGCCGGCCTGACTTTCCCGATATGCCACAAGCTGTCTTCCAGCACCCGTTGCTTGATCGCCACTTGCGCCGTCGACTCGACGTGCTGCATCGCGCAACCGCCGCAGACGCCGAAAAAACGGCATTTCGGCACCACCCGCAACGCCGATTCCCGATGCACGTCAATCAGCGTTGCCGCTTCCCATTTCGCCTTGCGTCGAAACGATTCGAAACTGACCAGTTCGCCCGGCAAGGCGCCATCGACAAAGATCACCTTGCCGGGTGTGCCGTCTTCATTCTTCAAATGGCCGACGCCACGCGCCTCCATATCGAGCGATTCGATTTCCAGTTGCCGCATAAATTCAGTGTCGAGTGAAGAAATTGGCGGCCGTCAAGACACCGCCAGCGGCAGCAATTATGCCGCAAGGCTGCCTTCAGAGCAGGGAATCCCGGCCGACCCCGACTCCGGCCAACGTGCGTTTCAGCTTGGCCAGCGATTCTTGCTGGATTTGCCGCACCCGCTCGCGCGTCACCCCCATCTCGGCAGCCAGCTCCTCCAGGGTAGCCGGGTCATTGTTATCGAGTCCGAAACGGCGCGTGATGACCAGTTTTTGCTTGTCGGATAATTTTTTCAACCAGTCGCGCATCAGGACAATCATTTCCTGATGCTCTGCATGCGAATCGGGACCGTCGTCGTTATTGCCCGGTAGCATATCGACCAGGCTGGCCTGCGGATCATTCTCCAGCGGCGTATCGAGCGACGCCACGTGATCCGACAATGCCAAGATGTCCTGCACTTCTTCCAGTGGCCGACCGGCCAGCTGTGCAATGTCTTCGATGGTCGCATCCCTGCCATCGCGTTGCCGCGCTTCAAGATAATATTTGGCACGCAGAATCTGATTCAACTCCCGCACCATGTGCACCGGCAAGCGGATGGTACGCGCCTGATTCATGATGGCGCGCTCGATATTCTGGCGAATCCACCAGGTCGCATAGGTGGAAAAGCGAAAGCCGCGTTCCGGTTCGAATTTGTCGATGGCGCGCATCAGGCCGAGATTACCCTCTTCGATCAGGTCCAGCAGAATCACGCCACGATTGATGTAGTGCTTGGCGATCGAAACCACCAGCCGCAGGTTATGCTCGACCATTTTTTGCCTGGCAGGAAAATCGCCCTGTTTGGCCAGCGTGGCGAAATGCACTTCTTCTGCCACGGACAATAACGGCCGCGAACCGATCTGGTTCAGGTAATGCTGGGTGGTATCGGTCGAGAGTTCCGCAGCCAGGATCGATTTCAACTCGTCGTGGCTGGCCAGCGGCGCGACGACATCATCGCCGACCTCGTTGACTGGATTTCCATCATGGATGGCGGCATCACCGCCTTGGGAAGGATCGAACGACAGCCCCTCGACCTCGTCCGCTGGCCCGCTCTTGTCCTTCGGAGAAGTGTGGGCGTCTCGGATCATCCAGCCTGACCTCCGTAGTGAGTGCGGTGCAAGTCGCAAACGGGCATGCAAAGAACAAAAAGCGCCACTTAGCTAGCGGCAGCTTTGAGCCGATCTGGTCAGCCGCCGGTGTTGAATTTCAATCGTTGCCAATGACCCGCCAGCAGCGCTTAACATCCTGCATATGTGACCACGGAGTCTATGCCCTGTTCCGATACCGCCGCTTCAACGCTTCGGCAGGAATTTCGCTGGGTCGACCGGTTTGCCCTGGCGCCGAATTTCAAAATGCAATTTCACCGCATTGGCATCGGAATTGCCCATTTCGGCAATTTTTTGCCCCTTGGTGATGGTCTGACCTTCTTTCACCAGGATGGTTTTATTGTGCGCGTAGGCGGATAGCAGATTATTAGTGTGTTTGATGATGACCAGATTGCCATAGCCGCGGATACCGCTGCCGGCATACATGACTTTACCGGCGCCGGCCGCCAGGATTTGCTGGCCCAACTTGCCGGCAATATCGATGCCTTTCTTGCCGTCATCAAACCCGGCGACAACCTTGCCGTCCGTAGGCCAGATCCAGGCAACTCCTTCGTCATCCACATCAACCAGAGAGGCCGCACTGTCGGTGCTTTTGGGGGCTGCAACCGCCGCTGTAGCGCTGCTATCCGGCTTTTGCATTTCGGCCAATGTCGTTTCCGAGTAAGGCTTCTTGTCACCCGACGGCCCGCTCTTGTTGGCGACTTCAGCACCATGCGGCGCGCTGGCGGCGCGCGCCGGAGCGGCGCCCAGGGGCCGCACCTCGATGCCGGAACTAGCCGCCACGCTGCCTACCTGCACTCCGGCGGGCGCCGGCGCGGCTTCTGGCGGCAGCACCCGCAATACCTGATCAACCTTGATGTCGTTGGCATTCGCCAGATTGTTCCAAGCAACAATATCGCGTGAACTCTGGCCAAATTCGAGCGCGATCCGGTACAAGGTATCGCCTTTTTTCACCGTGTAATAACCGCGTCCGGCCGCTTGCGCGGGAGCGGGCGCCGCGCTGGTGCCTGGGGCGCGATCAATCACCGGCGCCGGTTTGCGCGGGGTGACGCTGCACGCGGCCAGCATAGTCAGTAACGCCGTCATGCATATCAAGCGAATTTTAGTCATTCCCATAGGCTCAAAACTTGATTGGACCAACCATTGTTGAATCAGACAGTGCCGCCGCAAAGCGGCACAAAATGACAGTGTTCGAGCGTTTCGCGGCGCCATTCGGATTTGCTGACCCGAACCACCAGCTCCAGCATCTGGCGCGTGGCGCCCACCGGCGCCACCAGTCGGCCACCGATCGCAAGCTGCTCCAATAGCGCTGGCGGCACCTGCAGCCCGGCCGCAGCCAGAATGATACCGTCGAACGGAGCTGCTTGCGGCAGGCCAAGCATACCATCGCCATAATGCAGGCGAATATTCGGAATCCGCATCGGTCGCAGATTGGTTTTGGCGAGTTCGTGCAAGGGCTTGACGCGCTCGATGGAATACACGTCTGCCGCTACCCGGGCCAGCACCGCCGCTTGATAACCGCAGCCGGTGCCGATTTCCAGCACCCGCTCCAGGCGACCGCCCTGCTGGTTGTCGCGCAGCACCTCGATCATGCGCGCCACGATATACGGTTGAGAAATAGTCTGCTGGTAGCCGATCGGCAAGGACGCATCGATATATGCCTGGCCAATCAATGCCGGCTCGATGAACAGATGGCGCGGCACCGCCTCCATCGCCGCCAGCACCGTCGTGTCGCGTACGCCCTGCTGCGCGATCCTGTTCACCATCGCCTTGCGCACCGCGTCCGACACCAGCGGCGCCGGCCGCGCAATGGATAGCACTGCCGCCGCCGGCGCGGTTTTCGGCGGTAATTTGTCGCGGCTGCCGCGCGCCAAATCCAGCGCGGCATTGCGAGTGGCCGTTTGCGGCGTCGCCGTCACCCGATGGCCCGTCGCCCGGGCATTCGTCCCGCCCGGACCGTCGACCACCGATGACAATGGCAATGGAAAACGCCGGGACTTCTGATTCATGCCAGGTCTTTCCGCAGCGCAGCCAACTGGCCGTTGTGCGTCAGATCCACCTGCAGCGGCGTAATCGAAACATGGCCGTCCGCCACCGCATGAAAATCGGTGCCGGCGGCGCCGTCGCGGGCAACGCCGCTGGGACCGATCCAGTAAATGTCGTTGCCGCGCGGATCCTGGGCTTTGATCACGCCGTTCGACACATGGCGGCGCCCGAGTCGCGTCACCAGCGGCTCCTTCAGTTCAGTGTAGGGAAGATTGGGGATATTCACGTTCAGCAAATACGGCTTTTGCAGGTTTTCGAAACGGCGCAGGACGATATCACGGGCTTTTTTGGCGGCCGCATCCAGTTCGCTCCAACCCTTCTCCACTTGCGAAAATGCGATCGCCGGAATGCCGAACAGGAAGGCCTCGGTCGCCGCCGCCACCGTGCCGGAATACAGGGTGTCGTCGCCCATGTTCTGCCCTTGGTTGATGCCGGAAACCACCAGGTCGGGCGTGTCGATCAGCAAGCCGGTCAAGGCCACATGCACGCAATCGGACGGCGTGCCGTTAATGAAGTAGAAGCCGTTTTCGGCACGATACACGGACAGCGGCCGCTCCAGCGTCAGCGAATTGGAGCAGCCGGAGCAGTTGCGGTCCGGCGCCACCACCACGATGTCCGCAATCGAGGCCATGGCGTCGGCCAGCGCGATGAGACCCGGGGCCAGATAGCCGTCATCGTTACTGATCAGGATTTTCATACCGCGATTTTACCCGAAGCAATCTCGTGCTCCGGTTGCAGCCGACACATTTGCGGCATAATCATTAAATCAAACGATCGTTCTTTTTTATGCGGCATCGATACCGTACTTTTTGGAGACAATATGAAAGCAATTATCTGTAAGGCTTGGGGGTTACCCGATACGCTGACCGTGGAAGAACTGCCGGAACCGGTACCGGCAGCGGGCCAGGTCAGCATCGACGTGCATGCCGCCGGCGTCAATTTTCCCGATGTCCTGATCATCCAGAACAAATATCAGTTTAAACCCGAGTTGCCATTCACGCCGGGCAGCGAACTGGCTGGCGTGGTACGCGCGGTCGGCGCCGGCGTCACTCACGTCAAGCCGGGTGATCGCGTGATTGCCTTCATCGGCAACGGCGCCTTCGCGCAGCAAGTGGTAGCCGCCGCTGCGGCCGTGATGCCGATGCCGCCCGGGATGGATTTCGATACCGCCGCCGCCATCACTCTCACCTACGGCACTTCGCACCATGCGGTAGTGGACCGCGCGCAATTGAAGGCCGGCGAAACCATGCTGGTGCTGGGTGCGGCCGGCGGCGTTGGTTTGGCGGCGATCGAAATCGGCAAGGCGTTGGGTGCGCGCGTGATTGCCGCCGCCTCCACCGACGCCAAGCTGGATGTGTGCAAGGCGCATGGCGCCGACGCCACCATCAACTACAGCACCCAGGATTTGCGCGAGGCGATCAAGGCCGCCACCGATGGCAAGGGCCCGGATGTGATTTACGATCCGGTCGGCGGCATCTATGCCGAACCGGCGTTCCGCTCGATCGGCTGGCGCGGCCGCTACCTGGTGGTCGGCTTTGCCAACGGTGAAATTCCGAAGCTGCCGCTGAACCTGACGCTGCTCAAAGGAGCCTCGCTGGTTGGCGTGTTCTGGGGCGAGTTCGCGCGCCGCGAACCGAAGGCGAATCTGGCAGCGATGCGAGAATTGATGGGCTGGCTGGCGCAAGGGAAAATCAAGCCGCATATCTCGGCCCGCTACGCCCTGGCCGAAACGCCGCAGGCCTTGAACGACATGGCGGCACGCAAGGTGACCGGCAAGATCGTGATCCAGCCGCAGCGCTGAACCGATCCGGTTCCTTCCCCGGTTCCGGCACGGGGGCGCACCGCAAATCGCCGCCATCTTCGCTGGCCGGCGCCACCGAGCGCAGGATTGTCTTCCGGTTCAGGTACTCGTCGGTGCCGGTGGCGCATACCCGGAATTTGATCCCGCCCCGCTGGCCCGGCTTGCCGAGCGGCTGCTTGAGCAGGGCCGAACCGCCGCTGACGCTCAAGTCGCTCAAGATGGCTGCCGCTGATGCTCCTCGTCGAGCAGCATGGAGCCGACGATATTCACCGGCGCCCGCAAATCCTGGCGCACCACCGTGCACCCGATCTGCTTCGGCCACGAGACAATTTCATATACTCCCTATTATGGGGGCATATTGCGAAATGAATATGTCCCGATATGGCACATACTCCTATCAATAAATTTGCACCAATGGTGCGTCAGCCATTTCTTCCCGGCCCAGGAAAGCCTGCACCGTTGCAATTTCACGGGTGCGCGTGAAGGGTGGCAAGCTTTGCCAGATGCGCTTGCCGTAGCCTTTTGAAATCAGGCGCGGATCGCAAATCATCAACACGCCGCGATCGGTTTCGTCGCGGATCAGGCGCCCTGCGCCCTGCTTCAGATTGATGATCGCTTCCGGCAACTGGTGGTGCATGAAGCCATTCAAGCCATTTCTTTGCATCAGCTCGATCCGCGCTGCCAGCACCGGGTCGTCGGGCGGCGCAAACGGCAGCTTGTCGATGACGACCACCGACAGCGCGTCGCCGCGCACGTCCACGCCTTCCCAGAAACTCTGGCTGCCGATCAGCACGCCGTTGCCGGCGGCGCGGAAACGCTCCAGCAACTCGGTGCGGCCGGCATCGCCCTGCACCAGCAGCGGAAACGGCCACTGGCGCTCGGCAAATTCGTCGCGCAGGCGTTGCGCCGCGCGCTGCACCGCGCGCATCGTGGTGCACAGCAAAAACGTGCGGCCGCCGGCGGCCTCGATCACTGGCAACGCGGCATCGACTACGGCGTCGGTATAGTCCAGCGAATTCGGCGCCGGCAGGTTTTGCGGCACGTACAGCAGCCCTTGCTGCTGGTAGTCGAACGGGCTGGGCCAGGACTGCGCAGGTTCGTCAGCCAGCCCCATCTGCGCGCTGTAGTGGCTGAAATTATTTTTGACCGCCAGCGTGGCCGAAGTAAAAATCCAGGCGCGCGGCACGCCTTCACGCTGCTTGCTGAAGATCGGCGCGATCGACAGCGGCGTCTGGTGCAATTGCAGCGAGGCGCTAAATGCCTCCACCCATTGCACCCGTTCTTCCGCCGCGGCGCCGGCTGTCGCCGACGGCTGGTTCCAGCCGTCCAGCCGCGCCGCCAACTCGATCGCACGGGTGCGGCACTGTTCAATCGTTTCGGCGCGTTCGGCCTGCTTCTCCAGCACCGACAGTAAGTTTTTCAATTCCGTCTTCAGGGTTTCCAGCGCGCCGAAAAAGGTGCTGGACGCGGCAATCTGGTTCACCGCCAGCCGCACCACGTCTTGCGGAAACGCCAGCCGCAGCTCGCGTGCGCCACGCTCGACCGCCAGCACCAGGGCGCCCCAATCGGCGCCGTCGCGCGCATGCGACAGCCCTTCGGCCAGCACGTCGCGGCACAGCTCCAGCACTTGCGAGGTAGAAACCGTGTCGCCGAAAAACAGGGTCGCGGTATCCGGCAACTGGTGCGCCTCATCGAAGATGATGGTGTTGGCCGACGGCAGCAGCTCGGCGACGCCGGTATCCTTTAGCGCGACATCGGCGAAGAACAGATGGTGGTTGACCACCACCACGTCGGCCTGCTGCGCCTCCTTGCGCGCCTTCATCACGAAGCAATCCTGGTAATACGAACACTCGGCGCCGAGGCAGGTGTCGCGGGTCGACGTCACCAGGTTCCAGATCAGCGCGTTTTCCGGCACCTTCGACAGTTCCGCCTTGTCACCCGAGCTGGTGGTCTTGATGAAGCGGGAAATTTCACGCAAATAGCCGACATCCTCGCGCGAGGTCAGGCGGCCGTTCTGCAGCGTGCGCTCCAGGTGGTAATGGCAGACGTAGTTGGCGCGGCCCTTCAGCAAGGCCACCGATACCGGTGCATTGAGTGCCTGGCGTACGGTTGGAATGTCGCGCAGATACAACTGGTCCTGCAGGTTCTTGGTGCCGGTGGAGATGATCGCCTTGCCGCCCCACAGCAGCGTCGGCACCAAGTAGGCGAAGGTCTTGCCGGTGCCGGTGCCGGCTTCGGCGATCAGCGTCTTCTGGCCGTCGATCGCGGCGGCGATGGTTTTCGCCATTTCGGTCTGCGACGGCCGCGGACGATAGTTGCCAACCGCCTGCCCGAGGGCGCCAGTGGCACCGAACAACCGTTCAATCTCGGCGTCATGGACGCCCGGCTCAGCAGCGGGAATAGCGGGAGTATCGTCGGTCAAAATGGCGGGGATGGTCAGGAGTCAGGCGTACCCATGTGCGCGGCGGGATCGGTTTCAAGCCGGTGTATCGGGAATCAATTGCATCTTTAGCAAAGTAATATGGTCCTTCAGTTGCAGCTTGCGTTTTTTCAAGCGCCGCAACTGCAGTTCGTCATGCGCGCGATCGTGCACCAGCACGGAAATCGCGCTGTCCAGGTCGCGGTGTTCCACTTCGAGCTCGATGATGCGACGCTGGATGTCTTCGGGGGTGCTCATTCGATCTTTGTGGTACAAGTGCCGGAATTGGCAATATCATCGGCGGCACGATTGCGTACAATAATTGCTTGCCGGACTCCCTACACAGCGCAGTTTAATCTACCCAGACGAATGAGCCAATACAAGATCGAAGCCGGAACCGGCCAGCACATCGGCGACCGCAAGGAGCAGCAGGACCGGGTAGCCCTGCTGGCCGCGCCCAAGGCCCCTGGCTACATGATGGCCGTGCTGGCGGACGGCATGGGCGGCAAGAGCGGCGGCGCATTGGCGGCGGAACAGGTGATCCGCTCGGCGCGCCAGGCATTCGAGTCGTTCTCGCCGCTGACCGAGCGGATCGAGGACATGCTGCGCACCATTGCCCACGATACCCACACCATCATCAAGCTATCGGGCTTGTCGGCGGAGAAAGAACCGCACAGCACGATGGTGGTGCTGGTCCTGACGCCGGAAAAGGAAGCAATCTGGGCCCATGTCGGCGACTCCCGCCTGTATCGCTTCGAGGGGCCGAACTTCATCGAGCATACGATCGACCATTCCTACGTCGAGCAACTGGTGACCGAGGGCAAGCTGACGCGCCAGCAGGCCAAAAACCATCGCCTGTCGAATGTGCTGGTCAACGTGCTTGGCTCCGGTACGCAGGAACCGTATATGACGATCGGCCGCCATCGCGGGCTGCGCCCGGGCGACCATTTCCTGCTGTGTTCGGATGGCCTCTGGCATTATTTCAGCGAACCCGAGTTGGGCGCCGCCATCGCCATGAATTCGCCGCGCGACGCCGCCGAAATGCTGGTCCACAAGGCACGCGAGCGCGCCGCCGGCAGTGCCGCCGACAATTGCACCTTCGCCATCGTCAAGCTGGTGCCGCCGCCACAGGAAGAAAAAAACTATACCGCCAAGAAAATGCGGCGCGCGGTTTAACGCCGGAGCCTGGATGCGCCGCTCGTACCCCTGCCACTGCCCGGCGCTCAGGGTTTGACGGGTACCGTGGCGGCTGGCGCCGCCGGTGCCGCGCCGGCGGCATTTTGCTTGGCCGCCCGCTGGCGGGCTTTTTCCGCTTTGTCAGCCGCTATTTCGCGCTGCCGCGCCTCTGAATCACGACGCTTTTGTTCGTATTCGGCAATGTTCCTGGCGCGCTCGCCTGCCTTCGCGGCATCGTCCTGTTCCTGTTGTTTCAGGCGCGCAGCGTGCTCGGCGACGCGCCGGTCGGCGTCGCCTTCGTGCAGCCGGCTTTTTTCCGCGGCAGCCTGCCCTTCTTGTGCCTTGCGCTGCATTTTTTCCGCAGTTTCAGCCTGCCGCTGCCGCTGCTGTTCGGCACGCTGCCGGGCTTCTTCCTGATCGCGATCGCGCTGCAGCTCCAGGTTGCGGTCGCGTTCTTCTACCTTGGTGCGGCGTTTCCAGACGTTCGCCTTGATTTCCAGCGGACGAATCCGTTCCAGCGCGCCGCGATGCTGCTCGGCGGCTTGTTCCAGGCAGGGCGAGACAAAGAAACGGTCGTAGCAGGCGTTCTGCTGCGCCAGGTAACGCGCCTCGACCTGCTGCCGCAGCGTTTCGGCCTCGCGCAGGATCTGCTCGGCCTGGTCGGCCGACTGGATCTTTTCTGCGCTGTGGCGCGCCGCCCACGCCGCTACATCATCGGTCTGCGCGAACCCGGACGGCGAACCGGCCAGCATCAGCATGAGCGCCAGGACGCCAGCCGCACGGCGGCGGGCGGTAGCAGCGGGAGCGCAAACGACAAGTGCGGAGTGACGTGGCATGCGAGTCCTAGATATTGTCTGCGGTCATGGTTCCGTGCCGTCAAGCCAGCGCGGCCAAGGCACCGCGCCGCTCGGCTTGCATGTATTCGCGCGATTGCATCTCCATGATACGCGACACGGTGCGATGGAATTCGTTGGCCAGCATGCCTTCCGTATACAACTGTGCCGGCGCCACTTCTGCCGACATGACCAGCTTGATCTTGCAGTCATACAGTACATCGATCAGCCAGGTGAAGCGCCGCGCCGGGCTCGACATCGCGGCCGACATGGCGGGAATCCCCGACAGGATCACGGTATGGAAACGGCTGGCAATCTCCAGATAATCGTTTTGCGAGCGCGGGCCGCCGCACAAGGTGGCGAAGTCGAACCAGATCACGCCGCCGGCGCGCCGCAGCGCCCTGATTTCTCGCGACTCTATGCGAATCCGCGGGTCTTCGTCGGCAGTATCGGCGATGCTGGCAAAGGCATGGCGCAAGGCCCGATCCGCCTGCGCTCCGAGTGGCGTGTGATACACCTGCATGCGCTCCAGCACTTGCTGGCGATAATCGATGCCGGCATCGACGTTCAGGATGTCCAGCCGTTCCTTCAGCAAGGCAATCGTCGGCAGCATGCGGTCGCGATGCAGGCCGTCCGGATAGAGCGTATCGGGTTCGTAGTTGGAGGTCATCATGAAGCTGACGCCGCGATCGAACAGCGCTCGCAACAGATTGTAGAGGATCATCGCGTCCGCAATGTCGGACACGTGAAACTCATCGAAACAGATCAGCCGGTATTTTTTTGCAATCCGCAGCGCCACTTGGTCCAGCGGATCGGCCACGCCCTTCAACTCATCCAGCTGCGCATGCACCGCACGCATGAATTCATGGAAATGCACGCGTGTCTTGCGCACCACCGGCACCACCGAATAAAAACTGTCCATCAGGAAGGACTTGCCGCGCCCCACCCCGCCCCACAGGTACACGCCGCGTGGCACCTCGGGACGATTGATCAGGCGCTTGAACGGAGTGCCGCGGCGCGCCTTGAAGGCGACCCATTCATCATAGGCGCGCTGTAGCCGCGCCACCGCGCGCAACTGGGCTTCATCGGTGCTGAAACCGCGTTGCGCCAGCGCGTCCTTGTAGAAATCCTCGACATTCATTGCGAAGCAAACACCCTGGTGAGAAAACGCCCCGTCGGCCGGCAAGCTTAGTCATTGGCCACATCCTGCGTAGAATCCTGCCGAGGCCCAGTGAAACACACAGTACTGGAGTATAGATCTAAAGCCTCTATTATGCGCCCGTATCCAGACACAAATTCTGGGAGTATATGGATAAAAACGGCTTGATCACACAACCTGGAAAGCGGTGCCAGCGGTACGCTGCGGGCTTCGTTTGCCAACCCCGCGCCCGATGATTTTTATCTGGCAGGCGTCAGCTCCACGTTCAACTGCGACGGATAAGCTGGCCGCGCGCCGCCGCCAATCGGCACCCCCATGCCGAGGCCGATCCCGACCCCGCCACTACCACCGCCGATGCCGATCCCGACCTGCGAGCCGCCCGCGAAGCCGGCCGGCGGCGCCCGGTAAATCACCTCCGAACGCCGATAACCCGGCATGTCGCAGACCACACCGATATCGCCGGCAGAGGGGATTGGAATCGATGCCGGCGTCACCACCCTCCGGCTGCCATCGACAGTAGTGACGCTGCAATTCGCTCCCGCCACATATTGGCCGCCAACCGTGGCCTGGATGGCAATCCCGCTATTGCCCGATGGTGGCGAAGCACAGGCTGCCAGCGCCAGCAAGGCCAGCGCAGAGCAGCAAGACCGCAGGTGACGGCGACTCATGGCCAGCCTCCTAGAAGTTCAACGTCCTCTTGTCCACCGCCAGCGCCGCTTCCTTGGTCGCTTCCGACAGCGACGGATGCGCATGGCAAATGCGCGCGATATCCTCCGCCGAGGCGCGGAATTCCATCGCCACCACCGCTTCCGAAATCAACTCGGAGACCATCGGCCCCACCATGTGCACGCCGAGAATTTCATCACTCTGGGCATCCGCCAGAAACTTGACCATGCCGGACGTATCGCCCAAGGCGCGGGCGCGGCCATTGGCCATGAACGGGAAGGTGCCCGCCTTGTAGGCAACGCCCTCCGCCTTCAGTTGCTGCTCGGTCTTGCCGACCCAGGCGATTTCCGGCGAGGTGTAGATGACCCACGGAATCGTGTTGAAGTTGACGTGGCCATGCTGGCCGGCGATGCGTTCCGCCACCGCCACGCCCTCTTCCTCGGCCTTGTGCGCCAGCATCGGCCCGCGCACCACGTCGCCCACCGCCCACAC
Organism: Burkholderiaceae bacterium; assembly: GCA_035497775.1. Lineage (GTDB taxonomy): Bacteria > Pseudomonadota > Gammaproteobacteria > Burkholderiales > Burkholderiaceae_D > DATJCV01. Next base: position 18,976 of record DATJCV010000220.1, read on the forward strand.
GTTCGGCAGATTGGTCTTGCAGTCGGCATCGACCGCGACAAAACCGCGTTCATCCAATTGCAGGCCGACCGCTTCCGGGTTCAGGCCTATGGTGTTCGGCACCCGGCCAATCGAGACGATCAGCTTGTCAAACACTGCCTTTTGCTCGGCGCCGGCAGCATCCTGATACTCGACCGTGACGTCTTTCTTGCCACTCGTGACAGCGGTGATCTTGACGCCCAGGCTAACCGCCAGGCCCTGCTTGGCCAGCAGTTTCTGCGCTTCCTTGGCGATCTGTTCATCGACCGCGCCGAGAAACGCCGGCAGCGCTTCCAGCACCGTGACTTCGGCGCCGAGGCGGCGCCAGACGCTGCCCATTTCGAGACCGATGACGCCGGCGCCGATCACGCCCAGCCGCTTCGGCACGGCGTCGATGGCCAGCGCCCCGGTGTTCGACAGGATCAGTTTTTCATCGAACGGCGCCCCCGGCAGCGCGCGCGGATTGGAACCGGTGGCGAGCACGACATGCTTGCCGCTGATGGTTTCCTCGCTCTTGCCACTGACGGTAATCTGGTAGCCGCTGGCGTCGCCGCTGAGGAACGCGCCGCGGCCATGGAAGAACGTCACCTTGTTCTTCTTGAACAGGTATTGGATGCCGTCGTTATTCTGCTTGACCACCTTGTCCTTGCGCCCCAGCATCTGGCCCAGGTTCAGATTCAGATTCTTGACTTCGATGCCGTGCTCGGCAAAACCATGACCGGCATGCTCGTAGTACTCGGATGATTGCAATAGCGCCTTGGATGGAATGCAGCCGACATTGGTGCAGGTGCCACCCAATGCCGGGCCATCCTTGTCATTTTTCCATTCGTCGATACAGGCGGTGGAAAACCCCAGCTGCGCCGCACGAATCGCCGCGATATATCCGCCCGGGCCGCCACCGATCACCACCACATCAAATTGCTTGGACATAACAACCTTTTATGTATGCAGAAAAAGAGGAGTTGAGGGAAGCTGCGCGCGATCTGGCCGGCGCCTGCCTCCCGCCCTCCTGACCGACTACAGATCGAGCAGCAGGCGTGCCGGGTCTTCCATCGCTTCCTTGATGGCCACCAGCCCCAGTACCGCTTCGCGGCCATCGATGATCCGATGGTCGTAGGAGAGAGCAAAGTAATTCATCGGGCGAATCACGATCTGGCCGTTTTCGACCACGGCCCGGTCCTTGGTCGCGTGGATGCCAAGAATCGCCGACTGCGGCGGATTGATGATCGGCGTCGACAGCATCGAGCCGAAGGTGCCGCCATTCGAAATCGAGAAGGTGCCGCCGGTCAGGTCGTCCAGCGTCAGCTTGCCGTCTTTCGCCTTGGCGCCGAATTCGCCGATTTTCTTTTCGATCTCGGCGATCGACATCTGGTCGGCGTCGCGCAGGATCGGCACCACCAGGCCGCGCGGCGACCCAACCGCGATGCCGATATCGAAGTAGCCGTGATACACGATGTCATTGCCGTCCACCGAGGCATTGATGATCGGGTAGCGCTTCAGCGCGGCGACCACCGCTTTCACGAAAAACGACATGAAGCCGAGCTTGACCCCATGCTCCTTCTCGAACTTGTCCTTGTACTTGGTGCGCAGGTCGATCACCGGCTGCATGTTGACTTCGTTGAAGGTGGTCAGGATGGCGTTGGTCGACTGCGATTGCAGCAGACGTTCCGCAACGCGCGCGCGCAGGCGGCTCATCGGCACCCGCTCTTCCGGCCGGTTCTCGGCACCCGGCGCGCTGGGCGCCGGAACTGGCGGCAAGGCTGGTTTGGCGACAGCGGCCGCTTTCGGCGCGGCTTGGGCAGCCAGGGTATTGATCACGTCGCCTTTCAAGATGCGGCCATCCTTGCCGCTACCGGCAACAGCGCCGGCAGCCAGATTGCTGTCGGCCAGCATCTTGGCGGCGGCCGGCATCGCGACCGCCGATGCGGCCGGAGCCGAAGCTGCGGCGCTTGCCGCCGGCGCGGCAGCAGCGGGTGCGGCAGCGGCCGGAGCCGCACCGGCACTGGCCGACGCTTCAGTGTCGATCAATGCAATCACTTCGTCGGCTACCACGGTGGCACCATCCGCCTTGAGGATTTGCGTGATCACGCCAGCGGCCGGCGCCGGCAATTCCAGCACCACCTTGTCGGTTTCGATATCGATCAGGTTTTCATCACGAGCGACTGACTCGCCCACTTTTTTATGCCATTGCAACAAGGTCGCTTCGGCGACCGATTCCGATAATTGCGGAACCTTGACTTCATGAATTGCCATGTAACTCTCCGTTTCGGTTTGTTCGCACGGCACCCCCAGCTTCTGGAAGTGCCGCAGGTTTCTATTTGGTCAGGACAAATCCCTTGAGCCTGGAAAACGCCGTGTCGAGCAGCGCCTTCTGCTGCGCGTAGTGCTTGTCGTAGTAGCCGACCGCCGGCGAAGCACTGGCGGGGCGTCCGGCATAGGCCAGCTTCTGCCCCACATCCATGTTTTCAAAGATATTGTGCTGAATCTGGAACCACGCGCCCTGATTCTGCGGCTCGTCCTGCGCCCACACCAATTCCGTGAAGTTCGGGAATTTCTTCAGTTCGGTGGCGAAAGCCTTGTGCGGGAACGGATACAGTTGCTCGATGCGAATGATGGCGGTGTCGCTTTGCGCGCGCTCGGTACGGGCGTTCACCAGATCGTAGTAAACCTTGCCGGAACAGGCGATGACGCGCTTGACCTTCTTCGCATCGATTTTTTCATCCACTTCGCCGATCACGGTCTGGAACGAACCCTTGGCCAGGTCGGCCAATTCCGAGCCGGCATCCTTGTTACGCAGCAGCGACTTCGGCGTCATGATCACCAGCGGCTTGCGGAACAGGCGAATCATCTGCCGCCGCAGCAGGTGGAAAATCTGCGCCGCCGTGGTGGGCTGTACCACCTGCATGTTGTTGTCTGCGCACAGCTGCAGGAAACGCTCGAGACGCGCCGACGAGTGTTCCGGCCCCTGACCTTCATAGCCATGCGGCAGCATCATCACCAAGCCGGAAGCGCGGCCCCATTTGACTTCGCCGGAACTGATGAACTGATCGATCACGACTTGCGCGCCGTTGGCAAAATCGCCGAACTGCGCTTCCCAGATCGTCAGCGTATTCGGTTCGGCGGTCGAGTAGCCGTATTCGAAGGCGAGTACCGCCTCCTCCGACAGTACCGAATCGATGACGCGAAACGGCGACTGCTTGTCAGACACGTGCTGCAGCGGAATATAGGTGCCGGCGTCCCAGCGCTCCCGGTTCTGGTCATGCAGGACGGCGTGCCGGTGCATGAACGTGCCGCGCCCGGCATCCTGGCCGGTAATGCGGATCGCGTAGCCGGAAGCCAGCAGTGAGGCAAACGACAGATGTTCGCCCATGCCCCAATCCAGCTTGAGTTCACCCTTGCCCATGGCGGCACGATCGGCCAGCACTTTTTCCGCCAGCGGATGCACCTTGAAATTGTCCGGCACCGCAGTGATCTGCGCTGCCAGCCGCTTCAACTCGGCCAATGGCACCGAGGTATCGGCGGCATCGGTCCATTTGCGATTCAGGAACGGCATCCAGTCAACCGCAAACTTGTTCTTGTAGTTGGAAATGACCGGATCGATCGCATGCTTGCCGCTATCCATCGCATCACGGAAAGCCGCCACCATCGCGTCGCCGGTGCCGGCGTCGATCGTGCCCTGGGCCGCCAGCTTGTCGGCATACAGCTTGCGGGTGCCCGGGTGCTGGCTGATTTTCTTGTACATCAGCGGCTGCGTCAGCGCCGGCGTGTCCTGCTCGTTGTGCCCCAGCTTGCGGTAGCAAACGATGTCGACCACGATGTCCTTCTTGAATTCCAGGCGGTAGTCGAGTGCGATCTGGGTTGCCAGCACCACCGCTTCGGCATCGTCGCCATTCACGTGCAGCACCGGCGCCTCGATCATTTTCACGACGTCGGTGCAATACAGCGTCGAACGCGAGTCGCGCGGATCGGAGGTGGTAAAGCCGATCTGGTTATTGATCACGATGTGCAGCGTGCCGCTGGTACCGTAGCCGCGCGTTTGCGCCAGGTTCAGGGTTTCCATCACCACGCCCTGGCCGGCGAAGGCGGCGTCGCCATGCACCAGGATCGGCAACACTTGCGAGCCGTCGCGGTCGTTGCGGCGCTCCATGCGCGCCCGCACCGAACCCTCGACCACCGGGTTGACGATTTCCAGGTGCGACGGATTGAACGCCAGCGACAGGTGGACCGGGCCGCCCGGAGACGAGATATCGGACGAGAATCCCTGGTGGTATTTGACGTCGCCAGCCGGCAAGTCTTCCGCATGCTTGCCTTCGAATTCGGCAAACAGTTCCTGCGGCGTCTTGCCCAGCGTATTGACCAGCACGTTCAAGCGGCCACGGTGCGCCATGCCGATCACGATTTCCTGCAGGCCCTTGCCGCCACCGCGCTGAATCGCCTCATCCAGCGAGGCGATGAAGCTTTCGCTGCCTTCCAGAGAAAAACGTTTCTGGCCGACATATTTGGTGTGCAGATAGCGCTCCAGCCCTTCGGCCGCGGTCAGCCGGTCGAGGATATGCTTTTTCTTTTCCGCCGAGAAGTTCGGGGTGGAGCGGACCGACTCCAGTTTTTCCTGCATCCAGCGCTTTTGCGCCGGATCGCTCATGTACATGAATTCGGCGCCGATCGAGCGACAGTAGGTGTCGCGCAACATGTTCAACAGGTCTCGCAGTGAGGCCGTTTCCATGCCGAAATAGGTATTACTGATGGTAAACACCGTATCCATGTCGGCATCGGTGAAACCGTAGAAGCCGGGTTCCAGTTCGGGGATGCTGGGCCGCTCCTGGCGCTGCAGCGGATCCAGGTTGGCCCAATGCGTGCCCAGGTAGCGATAGGCGGCAATCAGCTGCGTAACCGCGACCCGCTTGCGGCCCAGTTCGGCATCGGCGGAAGCGACCACGGTCCGGATCGGCCCCTGCTTGGCGCGCTCGGCAAAAGAGGCAATCACGGTAGCGTGCGCGACGTCCGGACGGGCCGAGCCGTCCACGGCCGGCACATGCTGCATGGCGTCGAAATACGTGCGCCAGCCGTCGGAGACAGAACCAGGATTATTGAGGTAGGACTCGTACAGTTCTTCGATATACGGCGCATTTCCGCCGGATAAATAAGAACTGGAACGGTATTGCTGCATCATCTTGCTCACCTTTCTTCGCGTTTCGCGAGATTAGCGGGTTAATCTAACCTTCCGCGACACGGCCTGACCGGTTAGCGGATTGCACATCAAGTTGTGGGGAAGGGCTGCGTTTCAAATCAATTCGTCCAAGCCGGAAAGCATAGCACACAAGCTTGCCCAACAAAAAAAGGCGAGCTGTCTCAGCTCGCCTTTTTGCATACCGCGCTCGATCAGGAGCGCTTGCCGATCGGAGTGACGTCGCGCTTCGGTGAACCGATAAACAATTGGCGCGGACGGCCGATCTTTTGCTCTGGGTCGGAAATCATTTCGTTCCACTGCGCAATCCAGCCGACGGTGCGCGCCATGGCGAAAATACCGGTGAACAGCGATACCGGAATGCCCAACGCGGACTGTACGATGCCGGAGTAGAAATCGACGTTCGGATACAGCTTGCGCGACACGAAATACTCGTCTTCCAGCGCCACTTTTTCGAGCGCCATCGCCAGCTTGAACAGCGGATCGTTTTCCAGTCCCAGTTCATTCAGCACTTCATAACAGGTTTCGCGCATCAGCTTGGCACGCGGATCGTAATTCTTGTAGACCCGATGGCCGAAGCCCATCAGCTTCACGCCCGAGCTCTTGTCCTTGACCTGCTTGACGAATTCGCCGATCTTGTCGGCCGAACCGATTTCCTTCAGCATGTTCAGCGCTGCTTCGTTGGCGCCGCCATGCGCCGGGCCCCACAGACAGGCGATACCGGCGGCGATACAGGCGAACGGGTTGGCCCCGGACGAGCCGGCCAGACGCACCGTCGAGGTCGAGGCGTTCTGCTCGTGATCGGCATGCAGAATCAGGATCCGGTCCAGTGCCCGCACCAGCACGTCGTTGATTTTGTATTCCTCGCACGGCGTGGAGAACATCATGCGCATGAAATTCGCGCTGTACGACAAGTCATTGCGCGGATAGACAAACGGCTGGCCAAGCGAATACTTGTAGGCCATCGCCACCAGCGTCGGCATCTTGGCGATCAGACGGATCGCCGACACTTCGCGGTGATGCGGATCATTGATATCGAGCGAATCGTGATAGAACGACGCCAGCGCGCCCACCGTCCCCACCAGCACCGACATCGGATGGGCGTCGCGCCGGAATCCGCGGAAAAAGAATTGCATCTGCTCATGCACCATCGTGTGCTGCGTGACGGTGGAGACGAATTTGTTTTTTTGCTCGAGGTTTGGCAATTCGCCATTCAGCAGCAGATAGCAGGTTTCCAGGAAGTCGCAGTTGGTCGCCAGCTGTTCGATCGGGTAGCCGCGGTACAGCAACTGCCCCTTGTCGCCGTCGATATAGGTGATCGACGAATTGCAGGAGGCGGTGGACATGAAGCCGGGATCATACGTGAATTTCCCGGTGCTTCCGTACAGCTTGCGGATGTCAATCACATCGGGGCCGATGCTGCCCTTGTAAATCGGCAAGTCGAGCGCTGGAGTGCCATCGGAAAACGATAGCGTGGCTTTGGTATCAGATTGAGTCATGGCACTTCCTTCTTGCTAAGACAGTGGATCATTAAATAAAGTGGAATGCAGGCAACACCTAAAGTAAAACCGGCTTGTCATGCTATACGCAATTTCGCCAGCAACGCACGCACATGCGGCAAATCCAGTTCACCCGCCGGGTCTTTGGACGTCAGCAGGAAATCCATCAATTCGCTGTCCGGCAATTCCAGCAAACGGGTAAACGCATCCACCTCATGGTCCGACAGCTCGGCCTCGTGCGCATCCAGAAAACGCGTCAGGATCAAGTCGTTTTCCAGTAGCCCGCGACGCGCGCGCCAGCGCAGGCGCGCGCGTTTGATCGGGTCAGATTGATGGGTGATTGTCATTGCCAGATGTTGTGCCTACTTCACGCGGGAGATACTACCCGTACCAACTTCGAATTTCAGAGGAAAACCAAGGGAAATTTCTACATACTCCCCTATACAGCACGCCGAACCATCAATTCCTTGATCTTGCCAATCGCCGCGTTCGGATTCAAGCCTTTTGGACAAACATCAACGCAGTTCATGATCGAGCGGCAGCGGAACAGACGGTAGGGATCTTCCAGGTTATCCAAGCGCTCGCTGGTCGCCTCATCGCGGCTGTCCGCCAGGAAACGATAGGCTTGCAGCAAGCCGGCCGGGCCGACGAATTTGTCCGGGTTCCACCAGAACGACGGGCAGGCGGTCGAGCAGCATGCGCACAGGATGCATTCATACAGACCATCCAGCTCTTCGCGCTGTTCCGGGGTTTGCAGGCGCTCTTTTTCCGGCGGCACCGTATTGTTGATCAGGAATGGCTTGATCGAATCGTACTGCTTGAAAAACTGCGTCATGTCGACGATCAAGTCGCGCACGACTGGCAGGCCGGGCAAGGGTTTCAGCACGATCGGCTGCTTCAGCTCATTCAGATTGGTGATGCATGCCAGGCCATTTTTACCATTGATGTTCATGCCATCCGAGCCACACACGCCTTCGCGGCAGGAACGGCGGATCGAGAGCGAATCGTCAACATCGGATTTGATGCGCTGCAAGGCATCCAGCAACATCTTGTCAGTGTCCTGCAGCTCGACCGTGACGTCCTGCATGTAGGGTTTGCTGTCCTTGTCAGGATCGTAGCGATAGATTTGAAGCTTGATGGTACGTGCCATGGTCGGGCCCTATCAAAATAGCGAGACAAAAATTCAATGCGAGGCAGGGCTATCTGCAGCGCGGACGTAACCGCGCCCGTGATCCCCTGCCGATTTCTGCCGGCGGCAAATCAGAATGTACGTGCCTTCGGCGCAAAACTCTCGACCGTCAGCGGCTGGGTGATCACCGGCTTGTACTCGAGGCGATTTCCCTCCGAGAAGTACAGCGTATGCTTCATCCAGTTTTCATCGTCGCGCTCTTCATAGTCCTGATGCGCATGGGCGCCGCGCGATTCCTTGCGCGCCGCGGCCGAGGTGATGGTGGCCTTGGCCACCTCGATCAGGTTGTCGAGTTCCAGCGCTTCCACCCGCGCCGTGTTGAACACCATCGACTTATCCTTGAACGACACGTACTTGCGCCGCTCGTCGAGCTCCATGATCTTGTCGTAACCCTGGTGCAACAATTCGTCGGTGCGGAACACGCCGCAGTAATGCTGCATGGTGCCGCGAATCGCATTGGCGACGTCCTGCACCCGCTCCGAGCCGGCATTGTTTTCCAGTTTCGCCAGCCGCTCCATCGCGAAGTCGGCGGCGTCCGCCGGCAATGGCTTGTGGCTGCGGGCATGCAGGTTCGACTGGATGATGTGATTGCCGGCGGCGCGACCGAACACCAGCAGATCCAGCAGCGAGTTGGTGCCCAGGCGGTTGGCGCCGTGCACCGACACGCAGGAGCATTCGCCGATCGCGTACAGGCCGCGCACCGGTTCGTTCGGATTGCCGTTTTGCGGCGCCACCACCTGGCCATGGATGTTGGCCGGAACGCCGCCCATCTGGTAGTGGATGGTCGGCACCACCGGAATCGGTTCGCGGGTGGCGTCGACGTTGGCGAACTTGTGGCCGATTTCGAGGATCGACGGCAGCCGCTTGTGGATCGTCTCGGCGCCGATGTGGCGCAGATCCAGCAGCACGTAATCCTTGTTCGGACCGCAGCCGCGGCCTTCCTTGATTTCCTGATCCATCGAGCGCGAGACGAAGTCGCGCGGCGCCAGATCCTTGTAATGCGGCGCGTAACGCTCCATGAAGCGCTCGCCGTTGCTGTTGAGCAGGATGCCGCCCTCGCCGCGCACACCTTCGGTAATCAGGACGCCGGCGCCGGCCACGCCGGTCGGGTGGAACTGCCAGAACTCCATGTCTTCCAGCGGCAGGCCGGCGCGCGCCGCCATGCCCAGGCCGTCGCCGGTGTTGATGAAGGCATTGGTCGAGGCGGCGAAAATGCGGCCGGCGCCGCCGGTGGCAAAAATCGTGGTCTTGCCTTCGAAAATCATCGATTCGCCGGTTTCCATCTCCAGCGCCACCACGCCCAGCACGTCGCCCTCGGCATCGCGGATCAGGTCGAGCGCCATCCATTCGACGAAGAAATGGGTTTTCGCGCGCACGTTGCGCTGATACAGCGTGTGCAGCATCGCATGGCCGGTGCGGTCGGCCGCGGCACAGGCGCGCTGCACCGCCTTTTCACCGAAATTGGCGGTATGGCCGCCAAATGGGCGCTGATAAATCGTGCCGTCCGGGTTGCGGTCGAACGGCATGCCGTAGTGCTCCAGCTCGTAGACCACGTTCGGCGCCTCGCGGCACATGAATTCAATCGCATCCTGGTCGCCCAGGTAATCACCGCCCTTGACGGTGTCGAACATATGCCAGAACCAGTTGTCTTCCGCCATGTTGCCAAGCGACGCGCCAATACCGCCCTGGGCCGCGACCGTGTGCGAACGGGTCGGAAACACCTTGGACAATACCGCCACGCTCAAGCCAGCTTCCGACAACTGCAGCGCGGCGCGCATGCCGAAGCCGCCGGCACCGACGATCACCGCATCGAAGCGACGCGAAGGAATTGTGGATTTGATGGTTGCCACGTTTACACTCTCCACAAAATCTGTGCCGCCCATCCGGCACAAGCGATCAGCCACACCAGTGTGGCAACTTGCAATACCAGCTTGATCCCGACCGGATGCACATAATCCATCAGGACGTCGCGCACTCCAACCCAGGCGTGATAAATCAGCGCGACGATGGTCACGAAGGTGGCGATCTTGAACCACTGCTGGGCAAACATCCCGGCCCAGCCTTCATAGCTGAAATCCTTTGCACCCAGGAAGGACACCAGCACGATCACGGTGTACACCGCCATCACCACCGCGGTCGCGCGTTGCGCCATCCAGTCCCTCAGGCCGTAATGGGCGCCCACCACCAGCCGCTTCGATCCAAAATTGTCATCCATGATTAAAATGCTCCAAACAGTTTCAACGCGACCAATGCCGCCAGCGGCAAGCTCACCACCAGCACGCCAACCGCCGAACGGCGCGCTCCTTCCTTGCTCAAGCCGATGTGCAAATCCATCACCAGGTGGCGGATGCCGGCACAAAAATGATGCAGGAAAGCCCAGGAAAGAGCGAGGATGATCAGCTTGACGAACCAGCCGGAAGTGAATCCACGGAAGTATTCGAAGGAAATTTCGGAAAGAAGGCTTTTATCGAGCAGGAACAGGATAAGAGGCAGGAAGATGAAGAGGAGCAATCCGCTGATCCGGTGCAGGATCGAAACCAGCGCCGCAAACGGCATGCGGTAACCAAGAATCTGAACAATGTGAATATTACGAAATTGTGGCCGGGCACTTTTCGCCGCATCTGACATAACAAAACCTCCGCTACTTGATCAATCCTGCAATTTTCGCCGATTTTGCGCTGCACACCAATACGTATTGTGTGCGAGCGGCAATAAATTTTCCAGCCGAGGCGCAAAGGCCGGATCCGGCCAGGCGCCGCAGCGCAATATTTTTCAACTCAATTCGTTCTGGTAGTGATGGTGATCGGTCGAGTACAGACCGCGCCGCACCTCCACCGGCTTATCGCCATAGGTATACGAGACGCGCTCCACATTCAGCAACGGCGTACCAGGCTCCACCGCCAGCAGCGTCGCCACTTCGTCCTGCGCGGTGACCGCCCGGATTTTCTCCGCGGCACGAATCATGCGCGTGCCAAATTCCGTTTCGAACAAGCCGTACATCGGGCCCTTGTATTCATTCAGGCGCTCGGCGGTCAGCCCTTTGAACAAACTGCCTGGCAGCCAGATTTCCTCGAGAATGGTCGGCACGCCATCGAACGACTGCACCCGCTTGATGAAAATCACCGGATCGCCTGATTTCACATCCAACAGACGAGCAATTTCAGCCGGCACCCGCAGGCGCCGCGTTTCAATGATCTTGCTATGCGCGGGATGAGCCTCGCCAACGTCCGGCATCAGGCGCAGAAAACGGAATTCGGCGCGCGCCTCGTGATGAGTGGCAACGAAGGTGCCCTTGCCCTGTCGCCGCATCACCAGATTTTCGGCCGCCAGTTCGTCAATCGCCTTGCGTACCGTGCCCTGGCTGACCTTGTAGCGGTTAGCCAGCTCCACTTCGCTCGGGATCAGTTCGCCCGGCTTCCACTCCCCGGACTGCAGGCTTTGCGTAATCAGGGCCTTGATTTGCTGGTACAGCGGACTGAAGGTGGCAGCCGCTCCAGAAGCGGATGACGCGTGACCGATTAAATTGGAGGGAACAGAACTCATAGCTCCCAATTTCACCATATAACCGCCCCTGCCGTCCAGCAAAACTTATGACTGAGCTGTCTTATATAAGATAGATGATTTCATTGACAGGCGGGACGCCCGCGCCTACACTCGCGGGCGGATACTAGGATACTCCCTGGCTGCGCACGGTAAGAGGCCACCGCCCGGGCGCAGCCCATGCTCCATCATTGATTGACGCACTATCACTGAGCTGCTGACCGCACATATTTTCAACGGTATCATTATGCATCTTCCGGCCACCGCCCTTGTGCCAACATGGCGCCGCCTGACTCATCATCGATTTCATCATCACCACTTTGGAGAATAAACATGGCTAAAGCCCCCATGCGCGTTGCCGTCACCGGCGCCGCCGGCCAGATCGGATACTCACTGCTGTTTCGCATCGCCAACGGCGACATGCTGGGCAAGGACCAGCCGGTCATTCTGCAATTGCTCGAAATCCCCGACGAAAAGGCGCAAAAGGCGCTGACCGGCGTGATGATGGAAATCGACGATTGCGCCTTCCCGCTGCTGGCCGGCATGACTGCCCACAGCGATCCAATGACCGCGTTCAAGGATGCCGATGTCGCCCTGCTGGTCGGCGCCCGTCCACGCGGCCCGGGCATGGAACGCAAGGATCTGCTGGAAGCCAACGCCCAGATCTTCACGGTGCAAGGCAAGGCGCTGGATGCAGTCGCCTCGCGCAACGTCAAGGTGCTGGTGGTCGGCAATCCCGCCAACACCAACGCCTACATCGCGATGAAATCGGCGCCGAATCTGCCGGCAAAGAATTTCACCGCCATGCTGCGCCTCGACCACAACCGCGCGCTGTCGCAAGTCGCGGCCAAGATCGGCAAGCCGGTCGCGTCGATCGAAAAACTGTGCGTCTGGGGCAACCATTCGCCGACCATGTATGCCGACTACCGCTTTGCCACCACCGACGGCCAGCCGGTCAAGGCGCTGGTCAACGACGATGCCTGGAACCGGGATGTCTTCCTGCCCACCGTCGGCAAACGCGGTGCGGCGATCATCTCCGCTCGCGGCCTGTCGTCGGCGGCATCGGCAGCCAACGCCGCGATCGACCACATCCGTGACTGGGTGCTCGGCACCAACGGCAAATGGACCACGATGGGCGTGCCTTCGGACGGTTCGTATGGCATCCCGGAAGGCATCATTTTCGGGGTTCCGGTGACCACCGAAAACGGCGAATACAAACGCGTCGAGGGCCTCGAAATCGACGCTTTCTCGCAGGAACGGATCGACCTGACGCTGAAGGAACTGCTGGAAGAGCGCGAAGGCGTCAAGCACCTGGTAGGCTGACGCCGTTTCGACGCGTGGCGGCGCCCGGCGCCGCCCGAATGCCGCCACGCCCCCAGAGCATCCTTACCGATTATTGGCGAACGCCACAACCAGCGTTGCACATGCACCTTTCCAAGGCCAATCTTCCAGGCGGACAAAACGCGCCGACGACGGCGCCCTTTCCGTCCCTGCCCGGAACCCGCGGCATCGGCACTTCAGCATCAAACAGACAACACCATAAGCCCGGCACAAGCGGTACACTGGCAAACGGGTTTTGGCCGCAACGGCACCGCCAAAACCAGCGGCACCGCCCTACCAGTTCGGGCCGGCATACGGCAAGGCGTCGGGGCTGGCTCAGACCGCACTTCCCAAGCACAGCCACGGAGATCGTCGCATGAAAAAATACCTGGCCGCCCTGGCGGCGCTAACCATCGGCACGGCGCTAGCCCTGTCCCCGATTGCCCAGGCCGCTGCCGAACCAAAGGCAGCCGCCCCTGCCAAGAAGGCCGTGCATGCGGCCAAGGCGGCACCCAAAAAACCCGCTGCCTCGAAGGAGGACGCCGAGGACCCGGAACCGGACGTCAGCAGCTCGGTCGCGGTCGATTACACTTGCGAACTCGGCAACAAACTGACCATTCACGCCAACCTGGCGGATCACGATCACATCGCCTTGCGCTGGCAGAATCGCCTGATCCGGCTGGAGCGCGTGAGTACCACCACCGGTGCCAACCGTTTTGAAAGCCGCAAGCGTGGCCTGATCTGGATCGGCATCCCGGCCAAGGGGATTTTGCTGGACTCCAGAAAGGGGCAGCAACTGGCCAATGAATGCAAGAGCGCGGCCCAGGTCGCGCTGAAAGACGCGCCCGCCGCCGGCGCAACCAGCCTGGTTGCGCAGGACGCAGCCAAGGCGGTGGCGCCGGAGGCGGTCTCGGTCGCGGCAAAAAAATAAGGCGGCAAGACCACCGACGCCGGCTGTACGTAGTCGTATAACAAGTTTGATTAATAATTCTGCTACCTGTTGGTTTGCAATCTAAGGAGAGGCTATGTCCCGCAATACTTTGAACACGCTCAAAGAATTCAAAATAACGGATTCAAAAACGGGCAAATTCTATTCACTACCGGCACTGGGGAAAAAACTCGGCGTC
>DATJCV010000221.1:0-5477 GCA_035497775.1 Burkholderiaceae bacterium
ATCTGCGGCAGAACGACTGCGACCAGATCCAGGGCTATTACTTCAGCAAGCCGCTGGCGGCGGCCGCGTTTGAAGAGCTGCTGCGGCAGGGAAAGACGCTGGAGCTTGGCTAAGTCCGATTGGAAACCGCATACTCCATGATGCAACTGTCAATTTCCGCCGTGGCACCTGAGGATTTCAGACATACTCTTAGGTCGCTCAAGCAGTCGCCACGAACCACGCCACCAACCCCAACGCCGTCACGGCCAGCGCCAGGCTGATCAGCGGGCCGAACCAGACCGCATAGCCGCGCGGGATCTCGGGCGCCGCCAGTTCCCGCACGAAGCGGCGAAACTGCAGCGCCGACACCGCCGCCACCAGTGCACCGAGCAGCAGGAAGATGACGCCGAACAGCAGCGATGCACGGCCGTGGCCATGACCAGGAGCCACGCCGGCGCCGGCGCCGGCCGAGATCATCGCCAGGAACAGGCCGAAGCGTTCGATCACGAAACCGAGCCCGATCAGGGCGATGGCGGTACGCTGCCACGCCAGCAGGGTGCGCTCGGCGGCGAAGAACACGCGCGGATCATCCAAATACGACACCGGCAAGCCTCCTTGCGCCAATTCCCTGGCCGCATCGGCCTGATGCCGGCGCGCTCAAATACCCAGCTCCTGCCAGATCCGGTCCACCTTCTGCGTCACTTCCGCGCTCATGGCGATGGTGCGGCCCCACTCGCGGCTGGTTTCGCCGGGCCACTTGTTGGTGGCGTCGATCCCCATCTTGCTGCCGAGGCCGCTGACCGGCGAGGCGAAATCGAGGTAATCGATCGGCGTGTTGTCGACCAGCGTGGTGTCACGCAGCGGATCGACGCGGGTGGTGATGGCCCAGATCACCTCCTTCCAGTCGCGGATGTCGACGTCCTCGTCCACCACCACGATGAACTTGGTATACATGAACTGGCGCAAAAAGCTCCAGACCCCGAACATCACGCGCTTGGCGTGGCCCGGATAGGATTTTTTCATCTGCACCACCGCCATCCGATAGCTGCAGCCTTCCGGCGGCAGGTAGAAATCGGTGATTTCGGCGAACTGCTTTTGCAACAAGGGGATGAAGACTTCGTTCAGCGCCACGCCCAGCACCGCTGGCTCGTCCGGCGGCTTGCCGGTATAGGTCGAGTGATAGATCGGCTCGCGGCGCATCGTGATGCGGTCGATGGTAAAGACCGGAAACCAGTCCTGCTCGTTGTAATAGCCGGTGTGGTCGCCATACGGGCCCTCCAAGGCGTGCTGGTAACCGCTGGCATGCGAGGCGTCCGGATAAATATGCCCTTCCAGCACGATCTCGGCCGCGGCCGGCACCCGCAGCTCGCTGCCGATCGCTTTGGTGACGTGGGTGCGGCTGCCGCGCAGCAAGCCGGCGAACTGGTATTCCGACAGGCTGTCCGGCACCGGCGTCACCGCCCCCAGGATGGTGGCCGGGTCGGCGCCCAGCGCGACCGCGATCGGGAACGGCTGGCCCGGATGCGCCAGCACATGCTCGCGGAAATCCAGTGCGCCGCCGCGCTGCGCCAACCAGCGCATGATCACCTGGTTGCGGCCAAGCACCTGCTGGCGGTAGATGCCGAGGTTTTGCCGCTTCTTGTGCGGCCCCTTGGTGATCACCAAACCCCAGGTGATCAACGGCGCGACATCGCCCGGCCAGCAATGCTGGATTGGCAACTTTGCCAGATCGACGTCGGTGCCCTCCCACACGATTTCCTGGCAGGAAGCGCCACGCAACTCCTTCGGCGCCATGTCCCACAAGGACTTCAGCATGGAACCAAGTCCGAGTGCCTCCTTCAAACCTTTCGGTGGTTCCGGTTCTTTGAGTGCCGCCAGCAGATGGCCGATCCGGCGCAGTTCGCCAACGTCTTCGGCGCCCATGCCAAGCGCCACCCGACGCGGGGTGCCGAACAGGTTGCCGAGCACAGGGATGGTTTGGCCGTCCGGCTTGTCAAAGATCAAGGCCGGTCCGCCGGCACGCAGAGTACGATCACAAATCTCCGTCATCTCCAGATAGGGAGAAACCGGAACGGAAACGTGCTTTAGTTCACCCAATTGTTGCAACTGCGCAAGAAAATCGCGCAAATCCGAATATTTCATGTTTTTTTACGTTTTTTATGAGCGAATCCCATTATCGAGAAATTCCCGCCAAGGTGTTGATTTCCTTAGTTTTTGTTGCATAGCAGCAGAATTTTCAAGACAATTAAGTAATGATTTGGCGTTTTGTTAGTATTGACCATGTATAAACAGGTCCCTACAATTCGCGCAACTTGAGCAAAGCCGGCTTATTTACCGCGCTCACATTTCACGGGACCGGGGTCCCAACGACATTTTAAGGAGTGTTTTCAAAAGGCGTCAGCCTTGTCCCCCGACCAGTTGTTTGCAGCCGATTGCGCGCCCCAGAGCGGCGGCCATTCAGGCATCGGCAAACAACTTCGACGTTGACCGCATATGCTGCTCGCGGCCAGCGATATTGCTTACGGTGCACGCGTTTTTGCTGTCTGGCCGACTGCTGTTGGAGCCGGCGCGCGCACCGCAACGATTCAGGAGGTTCAGTGTTAAACGGATCAATCATGGTGCCATTAGAGAGCACCGCGGGCGGCACGCAGCATCCCGCACAGCCAGCATGGCAGGTCTTGCGCGACCTTAAAAGCAGCTGCGCCACCATTGCCCATCACGCGCTGCTGATACTTGGCGCGGTTGCCATCGGCACCCTGGTGCTGATGTTCATCAAACCGGAACTGGCCGACCACATCCAGCAACTCTCCCCTTACAGCAGCGAGCTCGCCGCGGAAGCGGATGACGCCGCCGACGCCGACCCGTTGCCACTGGTGCTAGCCGCAGCCGAGCCTGCGCCACCAGCGGCCGCGCTGCCAGTCGCAGCGCCCGCCGGCGACGCCAAGCCGGTGGCCGGCGCCGATCCGCAGCAGCAGCGGGTCACGCAATGGCTTTCGCGCCGTTACCGGGTCGCCTATGACGCCACCAAGATGCTGGTCGCGGCCTCCTACTCCACGGCCGGCGACATGAAGCTCGATCCGCTTTTGATCCTGGCGGTGATGGCAATCGAATCCGGCCTCAATCCATTCGCGGAAAGTCCGGTTGGCGCGCAAGGATTGATGCAGGTCATGTCCAAGGTACACCATGAAAAATTCCAGAACCTGGGCGGCGTCAAGGCGGCCCTGAATCCGGTCGCCAACATCAAGGTCGGCGCGCTGATCCTGAAGGATTACGTGACCCGCAGCGGTTCGGTCGAAGGTGGGCTGAAGATGTACGTAGGGGCCGCCGCCTTCGATAGCGACGCCGGCTATGGCTCGAAGGTACTGGCTGAATACCGCCGCCTGAAGGATGTGGCGGCCGGCAAGAAAGTCCCCACCATGACCGCTCGTGCCACGCCGAAGCCGCGTCCAGCGCAACCCGCTGCCGGCGAGGTGCCGGCCGAAGCGGAGAATCGCGCCACGCCGCAGCCTCAGCCGCAGCAATCGCAGCTAAGCCACGGCCAGGGCGCCGCCCAGACCGCGGCACTATAAAGAAGCCGGCGGCCATCGCCGCCGCGGGCGAGATGAAAAAAAGGAGCCGGCGGCTCCTTTTTTATATGGGACATCGGGCATCGCTCAGCTGACGCCAGCTTGACCATGCAACCATATACTCCTAGAAAATAGGATCGGCTTCGGCCTTGAAATGGCGTTTTGCATAGCATACTCCGGCAGCATCCAATACAGACCGCAAGCCGCACTCAAGCCCTTGCGGCCTGAAACTCGCGCAAGCGACGCATCGCTTCCTGCAGATTTTCCATCGACGTCGCATACGAAATGCGCAGGTACTGGCGCGCGGTGTGCGGACCGAAATCCAGCCCCGGCACCAGCACCACGCCGGCCTCGTTAAGGATTTCGATGCTGAGGCGGTCGGCATCGTCCGCGATTGAGCTGCAATCGGCGTATACATAGAAGGCGCCGTCCGGCATCACCGGCACGCCGAAGCCGAGTTCGCGCAAGGCCGGCACCAGATAGTCGCGGCGGCGGCGGAATTCAGCCTTGCGCGCCTCGTACAGCGCAATCGATTCCGGCAGGAAGCAGGCGACGCCGGCGTGCTGCGCGATCGCCGAGGCGCAGATGAACAGGTTCTGCGCCAGTTTTTCGAGCGCCGGCAGCAGCGCTTCCGGCACCACCAGCCAGCCGAGGCGCCAGCCGGTCATGTTGAAATACTTGGAAAAACTGTTGATGACGATCACGTCGGAGCCCAAGGACAAGGCGGAAAACGGCTCGGCGTCGTAGCTCAACCCCTGATAAATTTCATCGACGATGGCAAAACCGGCCTTGTCGCGCACGGTAGCCACGATCCGACTCAGCTCATCGGTCGCAATCGAAGTGCCGGTCGGGTTCGAGGGCGAAGCCAGCAGCACGCCGCGTGTGGCTGCCCCCCAATGCGCGCGCACCATGTCATCGGTCAACTGGAAACGCTGCTCGGGGCCGCTGGCGATCATCGTCGCGCGCCCTTCGAAGGCGGCGACGAAATGGCGGTTGCACGGATACGACGGGTCCGGCATCAGCACTTCGGCATCGCGCTCGACCAGCGCCGCGCAGGCCAGCAGCAGCGCCGCCGAGGCGCCGGCGGTGACCACGATGCGCGCCGGCGCGATGTCCAGCCCATACACTTGCCGGTAATGCGCGGAAATCGCTTGCCGCAGTTCCGGCAGGCCGGTGGCCGAGGTGTATTGCATCTTGCCGTCGGCCATCGCTTGCGTGGCGGCGGCGATCACTGCGGGCGCGGCGGTGAAGTCGGGCTCGCCGATGCCCATGTGAATGATGTGGCGCCCTTGCCGTTCCAAGTCGGCAGCCATTTTCGCCAGCTCCATGACATGGAACGGCGCGATCTGATCGAGGCGGGAAGCAAGTTCGAAAGAATGCATGGCGCAGGAGCAAACGAAAGAAAAAGGAAGGCCACCGTCGTTATCCGTTGCGGCAGCTTGAGCCGGACCGCTGCGGGGAACTGAGGCCAATCATATACTCCACATACACACCATCAATTTCGAGCGTAAATCAGCAGTTTTACCAATATACTCCCGCATTTCCGGAAAACGAATCAGCGCAGCTAGTGCTTGCCGGCGTCCACTTCCGGCTGGCGCGCCTTGGCGGCGAACTTGTCCAGCACGCCGTTGACGTACTTGTGGCCATCGACGCCGCCGAACGATTTGGTCAGCTCGACCGCTTCGTTGATCACGACCCGATACGGGATTTCCAGATGGTTGCTCAGCTCGAAGGCGCCGATCAGCAATGCCGCATGCTCGACCGGCGACAGCTGCGCCAGCGGACGGTCGATCAGCGGCGCCAGGCCGCTGCGCAAGGTTTCCGCCTCGCGGATCGTGCCATGCAGCAGTGCATCGAAGTGGGCGGCATCGGCCTTGTCGAAACCATGCGCCTGACGGATATGGGCATCGATCACGCCGGCGTCTTCGTTGT
>DATJCV010000222.1:0-3816 GCA_035497775.1 Burkholderiaceae bacterium
CCATGGTTCATTGCCAGGCCGTCCGCGGCCAGCATCTCGCGCATGCGCGAAAAATACATCGGCAGATTGTTCAGGCCGACATGTTCGAACATGCCGACGCTGGTGATGCGGTCGAAGGTGCCGGACACTTCGCGGTAATCCTGCAGGCGGATTTCAATGCGCTCGGTCAGACCGGCGCGCGCCACGCGTTCGGTGGCCAATTCGTACTGTTTTTCGGAAAGCGTGATGCCGACACATTTGGCGCCGTAGTGTTGCGCCGCGCGCAGGACCAGCGCGCCCCAGCCGCAGCCGATGTCGAGCAGAGTCTGGTTTGGCCGCAACTGGATCTTGGTCAGGATGTGGTCGATTTTCTGCTGCTGCGCGGCGGCCAGGTCTTCGTCGCCGTTCTCGAAATAGGCGCAGGAATACACCATGGCGGGGTCCAGCCACAATTGGTAAAAGGCGTTGGAAACATCGTAGTGATAGCGAATTGCTTCGGCGTCCTTTTCCTTGCTGTGGCGAGTGCGACGCGTGAGCCGTGCAAAGCGGCCTTCGCCCTTCAGCGAATGCGCCGCCAGCGCATTGCCAACCGCAATAATTTCATTGATCCGGCCTTCGACCTCGATCTTGCCTTCGACATAGGCGGTACCGAGATTGGAGAGCGAGGGCCTTAGCAAATAGCTCAGCGCCGAGGCGCGCGGCACGTGTACCGTGACGCTGGGCGCATGCTCGCCGAAATCGAACTGGCGCCCGTTCCAGAGTTGCAGCCGCAGCGGCAGCGCAGAGTTGCGTCGAATTTGAGCAATCCACTGCTCCAGCTTTTTTTCCCAAAACACGATATCTTCCTCCGTGAATGCGAATCAATGCTGCCGATGCCTGGCCCGGTTCAGGGTTGCAGACGGGTACGCTGCCATTCTCCTTGTGCTGCTCCTGCTGTATACAAAATGCGATCATGCAGGCGCGACTGTCGCCCCTGCCAGAATTCGACGCGGATCGGGCGCAGCAGATAGCCGCCCCAGTGCGTCGGGCGTGCCGGGTGCTCGCCGTATTCCTGCTGTACTTGTGCGAAATGCTGTTCCAGCAATTCGCGGCTGGCCACCGGCGTGCTCTGCCTGGAAGCGATCGCTCCCAGCCGGCTCGGCAATGGCCGGCTGTCGAAATAGGCGTCGCTGTCGGCTGCCGCAATTTTTTCGACCCGACCCTCGATCCGCACTTGGCGTTCCAGTTCGATCCAATGAAACAGCAGCGCCGCGTACGGATTGTGCTCCAGATCGCGGCCCTTGCGGCTGGCGTAGTTGGTAAACCAGACGAAGCCGTCGGCGTCGAACTGCTTGATCAGCACGATGCGCGAGGACGGCCGGCCATCGGCACCGACGGTCGCCAGGCTCATGGCGTTCGGCTCCGGAATATCTGCCTTGCGGGCCTGCTCGAACCACAGCCCGAACTGGGAAATCGGGTCCGGCGCCACCTCCTGTTCCGTCAATTCGGCGCGGCTGTAATCCAGCCGCAGCGCGGCCAACGATGCCTTGGACGAAGTCATGCTGCAATCCCGCGTCGAATCCGCATTGCCGCGCCGATGCTGGCGATTTGCGCCGCATCCAGGATCCGTCTGGCCATCGGCGCAATCACGGTTTCCTCCTTCACCATGTGTGCCAAGTACATATCGGCGAATGGCCCCAGTACGCTATCGGGCAGCGGGGTGGTGCGGCCGGCTGCGATCTCGGTCAGCGGCGGCGCCAGTTGATTCCACAAATCGTCCATTTCCTGGTGCTCCTGCATGATTTCTGGTAACAGTTGCCGCAAAGCCTCGGCATCCTCGCCATTCGCGGTGGCTTGCAAGGCGGGCAGCAAATCGACTTCCTCGTCGGCGTGGTGGTTTGGCGCGGCTTCGCTAAAGTAGCGCAATACCGCATGCGCGGCTTGTTGTGCCTCAGCATTTGCGCCGTTTTTTTGCAGATGCGGATTGAGGCGCTGCATGATGCCGATCTGCCGCCGAATGCGATCGTGGCAATGCTTCAGCATCGCAATCGGCTGATCGAATCCGGGCGCCGCTTCCAAGAATGCGCTACTCATGAATCCCTCGTGTATGGCCTGTGCGTAACGCTCGCCGGGAACCGCCGAACGACGCATCGCAGATACCTGCGTATTGATTTTAACAAGAATCGATCTCCCTGCGAGGGCAGCGGTTTCCGTCCGGTAAAATGACGCCATGCAAGCAATTACCGACCTTAACCCCGACTGGGCTGACCTAGAGCGCCGCTTTGCCGGCGTCGCCCGCCTGTACGGCCGCGCTGCGGTAACGCGTTTTGCCGGCGCCCATGTGTGCGTGATCGGCGTCGGCGGCGTCGGCTCCTGGGTGGTGGAAGCGCTGGCGCGTTCGGCGATTGGGCGTATCACGATGATCGACCTCGACCACCTGGCTGAATCCAATGTCAACCGCCAGATCCACGCGCTCACCGATACGCTGGGCATGGCCAAGGTCAGCGCGTTGACGCAGCGCATCGCGCAGATCAATCCGGCGTGCGTGGTGACCGAGGTCGAGGATTTTGTGACGCCGGAAAATGTCGCCCAGATGCTTGGCGCGCAGAAGTACGACTACGTGATCGATGCGATCGACGACGTAACGGCTAAAACCGCCGTGATCGCCCACTGCCGTGCGCAGCATATTGCGTTGCTCACCATCGGCGGCGCTGGCGGCCAGATCGACCCAACCCGGATCACGATTCGTGACCTCTCGAAGACCGAACAGGAGCCGCTGCTGGCCAAGGTGCGCAAGCGCCTGCGCGCGCAGCACGGTTTTCCGCGCGGCGACCGCAACAGCTTCGGCATCGAGGCGGTGTTTTCGACTGAACCCTTGCGCTGGCCAACAGACGAGAATGCCTGCGAAGTCGGCGGCGTCAGCGGCCTGAATTGTGCCGGCTTCGGCTCCAGCGTCGCCGTTACCGCCAGCTTCGGCCTGGTCGCCGCTGCCCATGTGCTGCGCAAGCTGGCGCAACCGGTGTCAGCTGATGTGGAGAGCGCGGTGCCGGCTCCTGTGCTCGCGGCCGCCTCTTGAAGCGACTCCCGTCTGGCGGATGAAAGCCGCGGCCGCAGCTGCCTGTACTGCCCGGCTGCTAGCCTTGTCGGCACTCCTGTTGTGCCATGGTTGCGCATACTGGAGCGGACTGCAGCATACCTATTCGGCGCGAGCCTTGCCGGCGCAGGAATTTCAGTTCCGCGACGGCGGCCACGCCATCTATTTTTCCTTCGATAAAAGTGTGTAGCAGTTGCCGGCAGCCGTCAGCGTGCCGGCCATCACGACCTATCTGTTCGTGCTTGCCGGCTCCGATTGCACCAGCATGAAATATTTCCTGCCGCAGTATTTCGACGGTCTCGACGGTCGTTCCGGTGCGCTGCGCATCTTTGTGCTGCACAAGCGCTTCATCGAAGAACGGAGCTGGGGCCGGCTGCGGCGACGATTTCATCGACGCCGATCACGCGCAACGCTGGCTGGCCGACCAGGAAGAGTTCATCCGCGTGCAACTGGCAGCGGCCGCACGAACCGGCACGTGGCCGCGACGCGTGGTTCTGCTCGGCATTTCGGAGGGTGCCGACATTGTGCCCACACTGACGCGACGCCTGCCGGAGGTGACGCACGCGGTGCTGCTCGGCAATGGCGGTATGGCTCCGCTGGCGTCGTTTGAGTCGGCGCCGGTCAGCCGCGACTAATCGGCCTGTGCTATCAGGAAACGGTCAGCGAATATTTTCGCGTGGTGTCCGCCAGTAGCAAGAGCAACCTGAAAGCCAGTGGCAGCGGCAGCGAACGCGAAACCGACCGCAGCTATTCCAGCCGCGGCA
>DATJCV010000223.1:0-6118 GCA_035497775.1 Burkholderiaceae bacterium
CGCAATTCGCCGCCATCTGGTGGAGGATGCGGCGGGGTTTGACAAGGTAATGCAGAATCGCGCGCTACGCGGCGCCTATGGCGACCTGCGGCGACAAGACCAATTGGCGCGCCTGCCGAAAGGTTTTGCGGCGGATGCGCCGCATGCCGATTACCTGCGTCTGAAGAGTTTTACCGTGGCACGCGAATTATCGTTGCTGCGGATGGCGCCAGAAGAGCTGGAGACGCAAATACTGACCGGGTTTCATCAGGTCTGGCCGCTGGTCGCGTGGCTGCGCGCCGCCGGCTGACGCCAACCCGATTTCAGCCTACGCCGTCTCTTCCGGCGCCTGCGTGACCCTGACGAATAACGGCGCCAGCAGCAAGCCGACCTCATACAAGAGGCACAGCGGCACGGCCAGCAGCATCTGGCTCATGACGTCGGGCGGCGTCACGACCGCCGCCACGACAAAGGCGCCGACAATCACGTAGGGACGGATGTGCTTCAATTTTTCCACGGTGACCAGGCCCATGCGCACCAGGACGACGACAATGACCGGCACTTCGAACGTGATCCCGAACGCCAGGAACATCATCATGACGAAGCCGAAATAACTGTCTATATCCGGCGCTACCGAAATCGAGTGCGGCGCAAAATTGTTGATGAACTTGAACACCACGCCGAATACCAGGAAGTAGCAGAAAGCGACGCCGCCGATGAACAGCAGCGAGGACGAGATCACCAGCGGCGCCACCAGCCGCTTTTCATGCGCGTACAAGCCAGGGGCGACAAACGCCCACACCTGATACAGCACCCAAGGCAGGGAAATGATGAAAGCCACCAGCAAGGTCACCTTGACCGGAATCAGGAACGGCGTGATGACGCCAGTGGCGATCATTTTGCTGCCAGCCGGCAAAGCTACCATCATCGGATGCGCCAGCAGATCGTAGATATCGGCAGCCCAAGGCATCAGGCACAGGAAGACCACGATGATCGCTGCCGAGGCTTTCATGATGCGGTTGCGCAACTCGACCAGATGCGAGATGAACGTATCCTCGGCACCGGTGGTTTTCTGTTCTTCAGTCATCAGCCACGACAAAAATAGGGTTCAAGGGAGGATCGTCGAATAGGCTGCACGAGGGTGCAGGCTGTACGGGAATGCAGGTGGCGGCCGCCCCCGCGTCAATAAAAGCTGGCGGATGACTTGCCGCTGGCCGGCCGATAGCGTGCCACCCGCGCGGCGCCGGAAATCACCCGCACCTTATGGCCGTTGCGGCGCTTGTACCAGGATGGCACGGCCGAACCGTGCGCCAGCTTCTTCTTGCGAAAACTGCGGGCCTTGGCGGCCGGTGCTTCGAGGTCGAAGGGCGTAAATACCGTCTCGTCGGCGCGCTGTTCCGGCCGCTCGTTCCAGGCGGCATTCAACGACGTTTCGGTATCGGCCAGGCTCTTGGCAATATTCTGCTCGACATCGCTGGCTGCCTCCTGCACGTCCTTTTGCATCTTGCGCAGCTCTTCCAGCTCGATTTCGCGGCTGACTTCCGATTTCACCTGGTTGATGTAGCGCTGCGCGCGGCCGAACAGCGAACCCGCCATGCGCGCCACGGTCGGCAGCTTTTCCGGGCCGATGACCACCAGCGCAACCAGTCCGACCAGAGCGATTTTTGTAAGGCCGATATCAATCATGGCGATGAGGCAGCAGCCGTGGCCCGCTCCCGGCGCCGCACGACAGCAGCCGGCATCGGGCTTTCTTCAACGCGGGCAGCGGCTTCAGACCTTTTCTTTTTCCTTGGCTTGAACGTCGATCGTGGTCTGGTCGGCGACCTGGGATGGCGCCGTATTTTTTTGCGCCTGCGCTTCTTCCTCCGCGCCCTTCACGCCATCCTTGAAACCCTTGACTGCCTTGCCCAGATCGCTACCCATGTTGCCCAGCTTCTTGGTGCCGAACACCAGCATCACGATGACCAGCACGATCAGCCAGTGCCAAATACTGATTGAGCCCATGTTTCTCTCCTTGCGGGACTCGGTCCCGGAATGAATATGACCGTCACCAGCGACGGGAAATGCGCTATTTTAAGGCCGTTTTATGTCCAGCGATCGGCGCCGCCACTTATCGTTGGCCACGCCACGGGCGCGGGCCGCCGATGATATGCATATGCAGATGGTACACCTCTTGACCACCATCGGGACCGACGTTGAACAGCGTCTTGTAGCCGCCGCTGCGCTGGCCGTCTGCATCCACTTTCACACCGCACCCCTGTTCGTTGGCCAGTTGCTGGCCGAGCAGGGTCATGCGGCCGAGCAGCGCGATGTGCTGTTCGTTGCAATCGGGCAGCATGGCGATATGTTGCTTGGGAATGATTAGAAAATGGATCGGCGCCGCCGGGTTGATGTCGTGAAACGCCATGAATTCATCATTTTCGTAAATGATTTCCGACGGAATCTGCTTCTTTCCGATTTTACAAAAAAGGCAATTGTCCAAATCCGCTCCTGTCCCTGTGCAATGTGTAAGCCTGTGGCTGAACCGTCAATCCTTGCGCTCGGCGTGCTCGCGCTGCTGCAACTTGCGGTTGGCTTTTTCTTCGATACCCGACATACCTTCGCGCCGCGCCAGTTCATCCAGCACCTGCTGCGGCGTCAGATCGAACTGCGCCAGCATGATCAGCGAATGAAACCACAAGTCGGCGCATTCATACAGCACTTTCGCAGAGTCGCCGCCGACGCGCGCATCTTTCGCCGCCATCACGGTTTCAGTCGCCTCTTCGCCGATTTTTTTCAGGATCGCGTCGTCGCCCTTGGCGAACAGGCGGGCGACATAGGATTTTTCCGGGTCGCCGCCGTTGGCCGGCTTGCGCGATTCGATCACCGCGGCCAGGCGCTGCAAGGTATCACTCATGATTTTCGTTTTTCTTGTAAATGCTGGCCGGATCTTTCAGGACGGGCTCCACCGCATGCCATTCGCGCTCGCCCTCCGCACCTTCCAGCTTCTGGAAAAAACAGGCGTGGCGGCCGGTGTGGCAGGCGATGCCGCCGTGCTGTTCGACTTTCAGCAGAATCACGTCCTCGTCGCAATCGAGGCGCACTTCCAGCACCTTCTGCACATGCCCGGATTCTTCTCCCTTGTGCCACAGCTTCTTGCGCGAGCGGCTCCAGTAGACGGCTTCGCCGCTGGCCACGGTGTGCGCCAGCGCCTCGCGGTTCATCCAGGCGAACATCAGCACGTCGTTGGAACCGGCTTCCTGCGCGATCACCGGCACCAGACCGTGCTCGTCCCACTTCACCTTGCCCAGCCATTTGCCGCTCAGGGTCATGTCAGCCTCACCGGGATCTGTTGCGCGGCCATGAAGCGCTTGGCTTCCTGCACCGTATGTTGTCCGTAATGGAAGATGCTGGCGGCCAGCACGGCGTCAGCCCGGCCCAGCTTGATGCCGTCGGCCAAGTCCTGCAGGCCGCCGACACCGCCCGAGGCGATCACCGGGATCGAGACGGCGTCCGACACGGCGCGCGTCAGTTCCAGGTCGAAGCCGCTTTTGGTGCCGTCGCGGTCCATGCTGGTCAGCAGGATTTCACCGGCGCCCAGGTGCGCCATCTTGCGCGCCCAATCGATGGCGTCGAGCCCGGTGCGGGTGCGGCCGCCGTGGGTAAACACTTCCCACTGCCGGTCGCCGGTTTTCTTGGCGTCGATTGCCACCACGATGCATTGCGAGCCGTGCTTTTGCGCGGCCTCGAACACCAGTTGCGGATTGGTCACGGCGGTCGTGTTGATGCTGACCTTGTCGGCGCCGGCGTTCAACAGGCGCCGCACGTCTTCCAGCACGCGCACGCCGCCGCCCACGGTGAGCGGAATGAACACTTGCGATGCCACTGCTTCGATGATCGGCAAGATCAAGTCGCGCCCATCGGAAGAAGCCGTGATGTCGAGGAAAGTCAGTTCGTCGGCGCCCTGTTCGTCGTAGCGGCGCGCGATCTCGACCGGATCGCCGGCGTCGCGCAGTTCGACGAAGTTGACGCCCTTGACGACGCGCCCGGCGGTGACGTCGAGGCAGGGAATGATGCGTTTGGCGAGCGTCATGACTGGCCTGTCTCGGATTCTTCGGCGGCGTCGGACTCCGGGCTCAATTCGTCGGCGCGCTGCTGCGCCGAGCGCAAATCCAGCGTCCCTTCGTAGATCGAGCGGCCGCAGATCACGCCCTCGATGCCTTCATCCTGCACCGCGCACAGCGCTTCGACGTCCTTGATGGTATGCACGCCGCCCGAGGCGATCACCGGGATCGTCATGCTCTGCGCCAGCTTGACGGTGGCTTCGATGTTGACGCCGCCCATCATGCCGTCGCGGCCGATGTCGGTGTAGACGATCGCTTCGCAGCCGTAGTCCTCGAACTTCTTCGCCAGGTCGATCACTTCGTGGCCGGACAGCTTGCTCCAGCCATCGGTCGCCACCTTGCCGCCCTTGGCGTCGAGGCCGACGATGATCTGACCCGGGAAGGCGCTGCAGGCGTCGTGCAGAAAACCCGGGTTCTTGACCGCCGCGGTGCCGATGATGATGTAGGACAGGCCGCCGTCCAGATAGCGCTCGATGGTATCGAGGTCGCGGATGCCGCCGCCCAGCTGCACCGGGATTTCGTCGACGCCGTGCTCGGCTGCGAACTCGCGTACCGCGCGCAGGATCGCCTTCACCGCGACTTCATTCTTCGGCTTGCCGGCGAAGGCGCCGTTCAGGTCGACCAGATGCAGGCGGCGCGCGCCTTGTGCCAGCCAGTGGCGCGCCATCTCGGCCGGATCTTCGGAAAACACGGTAGCTTGGTTCATGTCGCCCTGTTTCAGGCGCACGCAATGACCGTCTTTGAGGTCGATGGCAGGTATCAGCAGCATGGCAGATGAGATGACTGGAAAAGTTGAGAAAACAGCGAAACGGGGAATTGGCAATGTGCCATTACGGTTTCCAGGCGACAAAATTGCGGTACAGCTGCAAGCCGGCAGCCGCGCTTTTTTCCGGATGGAACTGGGTCGCAAAAATATTATCACGCGCCACCGCGCAACTGAACCAGTCGCCATACTCGGTGCTGCCGGCGATGTGCTCGGTCTGTTCCGGCTGCGCGTAGTAACTATGCACGAAATAAAAATAACTGTTGTCTGAAATACCATTCCACAGCGGATGGGACAACGTCTGCCTGACACGGTTCCAGCCCATCTGCGGCACCTTGTAGCGCGAACCGTCGGCCTGCAGCCGGCCGTCCAGCCGGAAGCGGACAATTTTGCCGGGCAGCAAACCAAGGCCGGCGGTGCCGACTCCCGGCTCCCCTTCCTCGCTCCAGTCGAACAGCATTTGCTCGCCGACGCACACGCCCAGCAGCGGCTTCGAATGTGCCGCTTCCAGCACCGCTTGCTGCAGGCCGGATTCGCGCAGGCTGCGCATGCAATCCGGCATCGCGCCCTGGCCCGGCAGCACAATGCGGTCGGCGGCGCGCAGTTCGGCGGCATCGCTGGAAATCCGCACGTCCACATCCGGCGCCACGTGGCGCAAGGCTTGCGCCACCGAGCGCAGGTTGCCCATACCGTAGTCAACAATCGCAATCATGTTCATTCCGTTACGCTTCGCACCCATTAAAATTAGGGAGTATGTTGTAAATTATGCCTTTTTACGCCCGATATTTGCACATCACATCGGGAGTATATGAATTCACGCAGGGCCCGCGAGGGCCGGCAGCAAGCGGATCAAGCCGTTGGCGATGATCTCCACCGCCAGCGCCGACAGGATCAAGCCCATCAGGCGGGTGGCGACGTTGATGCCGGTCTGGCCCAGCAAGCGCGCGATGCGCCCGGCCATCGACAAGGCCAGCACCACCAGCGCCGCCATCGCGATCGCCGCCAGCAGCAGCCCGAAGTATTGCAGCCAGCCGTGCATTTCGTGGGCGTAGACGATCACCGTGCTGATCGCGCCGGGCCCGGTCAGGAACGGAATCGCCAGCGGCACCACGCCGATGTTGGGCTTGGTTTCCGCTTCCGTTTCTTCTTCCGGCGTGCTGCGCGCGCCGCCGGCCTTGGCGTTCAGCATGTTCAACGCGGTCAGCAAAATGATCAGGCCGCCGCCGACCTGCAGCGAGCCGATCGAGATGCCGAAAAAATCGATGATCTGCTG
>DATJCV010000224.1:0-2231 GCA_035497775.1 Burkholderiaceae bacterium
GCTGTCGTTTAAAGCGGAACAGCCGTCGCAGCACGCTTTGCCATTGCTGGCGCAATTGCTTCGTGCACGCTGAGCTTTGTGACGAGGCTGGTCAGTGCGCAAATAGCGCGATCAAGATAATGATCGGGATCGGAACGCCGATGAGCCACAGTAGGATGGAACGCATGGACTTTTCCAGAAAGGTTAGCGGGGTTGAATGATTCAGCCTGCGATCACCGGCACGTGGTCGCGCTGGCGGCCGCCGACGGTAGCGGCAAGGCTGGCGACGAACGCACCCAGCAGCAGCGCGACAAACATCCACAATGCTGAATGGGCCGCCACTTTGCGTGCGGTTTCAGCGGCATTCTTGGCGGCGGTTTTGGCGTCGGTGGTAGCCTTGGCGGCGCGCCCATAAACTGCATCGACCCGCTGCTCCGCTTCAACCTGGTTCATGCCGCTGCGATTGGCGACCAGTTGCGCCAAATAAGCGCGATCATCCGGTGCCAGCTGGCCGGCGCCAATGCTGGTCATTAAAATCCGGTTCACCTCACTGCGACTGGCCTCGCTATCGGCCTGCGGCGCGCGTTGCTCGGAGCGCAGCAGCATATCGGAAAAATAGTCGAGCGGATTGGCGCCGGCAGCGGACGTGGCATTGGACTGGGAGGGGGAAGCCACGGCCGCAGCGACGGCAGGGGCGGCCGTCGCGGACGCCCCGGCACCGATGTCGATTGCGCCGCCCAGTGCAGCACACGTCGCACCGGCCAGCAAAGCTGCCGTGAACAACGATGCCACCGCCCACGTCAGCAAGCCATGCGCGGTGTCGCGGAAGTAGACTTCATCGGTATGGACGCTGGCCCATTTG
This sequence comes from Burkholderiaceae bacterium, assembly GCA_035497775.1. Lineage (GTDB taxonomy): Bacteria > Pseudomonadota > Gammaproteobacteria > Burkholderiales > Burkholderiaceae_D > DATJCV01. Next base: position 842 of record DATJCV010000224.1, read on the forward strand.
ACGCGCAGGCGCCCCGCCAGATAGCCGCCGATCGCAGAAGCCGCCAACTGCATGAAGGCAATCCAGATAATGGATGCTGCTCCCAGTGCGGTCGCATGTTCGTTGTAGGACCACGGTGACACTACCGACAACCCGAGGCCAAATCCCAGGATCAACAAGATCAGCGAGAGTGCCGCGGCCACCGCCGCTCCCGCAAAGACTGCACCCCACGATACCCCAGCGGTACGCGCATCGCCGGCATCTATGGTGTCAACGGAGTAAACGTCCGGCCCGAGTGATCCGCTTTGCATGTGATTCTCCTGTTGTTATTGGAAAGAGCTGCACATTGCAACAGTCGGCGGCTATATGGCCTGACTGCCAATCCTTTCTGCTTTGATGGCTTGCTCAGCGCTAGCGAGAAGTAACAGAGTGGTTGCTGCGCAACTTATGCCATGTCTAATCAATTCTTAATAAATAGACACCGAAATTTTTGAGTTGTTCCTTGCGCAATTTTTTCTGTTCTTACGCAAACAACTTCGAAGTAGCTACAAATTGCCAATATAGGGCTGCGCTTTGCCGGAAAATTTAATGGTGTGTTCCGGTATGCCACGGATGTGACCTGACCGGTTTTTCCGGCCAGGCATTTCAGCCGCTGACCGTTGGCGCACGCATCTGCCGTTGCGCAGGATTTGCTCGGCGCTCCAGCGCGTCGGCATCTGCTAAACCACCGCATCGGCCGCGCCGGCTATACTGCGATGGCGGGATGGAGAAAGCGATGTAGGAAGGTCCGGGAAATTGGCAAGCAGGAAACGCCTGATCCATGCTGCAAAATTACTATACATGCATACAGTGCATTATCGAGTCCCACTCAGTCAGATTCCGTCGTGACCGCCCCACCGGCCGCGCCTCGCGCCGCCCCTCTTCATCCAGATTTCCGCTTTACATGCCAGTACGCATCACCTCAGCAGGTTTGCTGATCGGGCCTGAGCCGGCCGACCTTTTTGAATACCCGACCCATATCGACCGCGACAGCCTGGCTGCCTTGCCGTCCCGCCCGGGGATTTATATTTTCCGCGACGAAGCCGGCGCCCCGCTGTACATCGGCAAAAGCGTCAACATCCGCAGCCGCGTGCTATCCCACCTGCGCACGCCGCAGGAAGCGCGCCTGCTGAAGCAGAGCCGCACCGTCGAATTCCGCCGCACCGCCGGCGAGATCGGCGCGCTGCTGCTGGAGTCCAGGCTGATCAAGGAATTGCAGCCGCTGCACAACAAGAAGCTGCGCCGCACGCGCGACATGTGCACCTTGCGCCTCGGCAGCGACGGTGCTCCTGAAATCGCTTATGCGCGTGAGCTGGACTTTTCCACCACGGAAGGCTTGTACGGATTGTTCGCCACGCGCCGCGCCGCGCTG
>DATJCV010000225.1:0-5919 GCA_035497775.1 Burkholderiaceae bacterium
TACGTCAAGCCGGAGCCGTCCAGCGCCAGCTCGATATGACGCGTGTCCTTGGATGAGCCGCGTCCGGTGATGCGGATGTTTTCGACCACCTGTGCCAGGAATGGATTGGCCTTGCTGTACGGCGTGCCTGCCAGTGGCTGCGACCCTGCCAGCGCGAAGCCGAGCGTGGCATTCGAGGCAGAGCCGGGCACTGCATCGTGCGCGCCGTTGCCGGCCTGCTGCGGCCCTTGAAGCAGGCCCAGCACCGCGTCGATCCAGCGCCCGGCGTCGGCCTCATAGTCGACATCGCAGTCGCAACGCTCGAACAGGCGCTGCGCGCCCAGCTCTTCCAGCCGGCGGTCCAGCATCTTGCCGGCCTGGCAGAAAAATTCATAGGTCGAATCGCCCAGCGCCAGCACCGCGAAGCGCAATTGCGGCAGCGTCGGCGCCTTGCGCCCAGCCAGGAACTCGAAGAATGGCAGCGCCGGCTCGGCCGGCTCGCCTTCGCCATGGGTGCTGGCGACGAACAGCAGCATGGTCTCGTCTTTCAGTGCGCGTGTCTTGTAGCGCGCCAGGTCTTCCACGCTGGCCGCGATCCCCGCCTGCTGCGCCCGGCTGGCGAATTGGCGCGCCAAGTCCGCGGCATTGCCGGTTTCGCTGGCGTACAGGATCTTCATGCTGGCCGTCGTCGGGGAATCCTGGCGCGCCGGCGCAATGGCGGTGACCGCGCTCGCTGCCGCTGCCTGAAAATTGCCGCGCGCCTCGGCCACGCCGGAAAAATAGCCGCTCACCCAAAACGCCTGCTCTGCGCTCAGCGTGCGGCCCAGAGAACGCAGCAATTCGCGCTGGGAGTCGTCCATCCCGGTGCCCGGCAGCGCGGGGGGCATCATGTCCATATTTGCATTCCTCGTCGGATTGATCGAATCGCCCTGTCATGCCACGCCTGGAGCAAAAGCTGCGCCGCCGTCGGGTCGATCGGGAGGAAACTGTAAAAGTGAAGCGTGTAAAAACAAACGATTTATTTGTTTTTACCTTATGCCTGGCAGAGCATTGCCGTCCCGCAGCGCCGGGTAACTGCTCACGCTTTCCTGCCCGGCAGCGGCGCTACCGGTCGATGGAGAGGGGATACGGATATGGTCAGGAGGCGCGCCCTACGTCGCGAGCGGCCGCCATTGGAGTCATCCGATCGAGGCCCTGCGCAGAACATTGTCTGCCAAGCATGGTCTGTCAGTAAGGGGGTGTTTCGCAAGCTGCGCGATGTGTGGTACCCGGCATCCGGCTGGTGCGTTGGTTATCCAGGCCGAGGCTGGATGCGCCAGCAAATCATCGCGCTTCAATGGAGAGGATTGCATGCGCCTGTCGCTTCGTTTCTTGCTGCCGCTGGTACTGGCCATGGCGGTGCTGGCCTACGTGGTGGTGCCGCTGGTCGATTCGCTGACGCTGCAATGGTTCGTGCGCGACCTGGACGTTCGGGCGCAATTGATCGCCGGCACCCTGCAAAAGCCGTTGGCAACACTGGTGCCGGAACATGACCGTGCGGGAATCGAAGCAGTCTTGAACGGTTCGATCCATGACGACCGGTTGTACGCATTGGCATTTTGCGATCCATCCGGAAACCTCCTGTATCGGACCACCAGCTTTCCAAGCATGCTCGGCTGCAACCTTCCGAGCCGACCGGGCGGTCGCCCGCGTTCCGTGATTCACTTGCCGCAAGGGCCGCTGCACGCCACCATCAGTCCGCTCGATGCCGACGGCCAGAAGCTGGGTGAACTGGTGGTGCTGCACGACATGAGTTTTGTCGAACGGCGCAGCGCCGATACGCGCAGGTATGTGATTCTGCTGTTCGGCGTGCTGGCTGTGATCGTCTCGCTGATCACGGTGCTGGTCGCCCAACTCAGCTGGCGCGGCTGGGTTTCGGGAGTGCGGGCGATCTTGCGCGGTCCGGGATTGGCGCGGCCATTGGCCGCAGCCGGTCCGGAAATCCAGCCGCTGATGGGGGACTTGCACCAGGTATTGCGCGAGATCGATGAAGAGCGGCGCATCCGCGAGGAAAGCACGCCGCAATGGAGCGCCGGCACCATCCGCCAGTTGCTGCACGACCAGTTGTCGGGCGATGAAGTGATCGTGGTGTCGAACCGCGAGCCCTACATTCATACCAGCACGGCGGACGGCATCGTGGTGCGGCGCCCGGCCAGCGGCCTGGTGACCGCGGTGGAACCGGTGATGCGCGCCTGCTCCGGCACCTGGATCGCACATGGCAGCGGCTCGGCCGACCGCGAAACGGTGGACCGCGATGCCCGCATTGCAGTGCCGCCGGACGACCCGGCCTACACGCTGCGCCGCGTCTGGCTGTCGGCGGAAGAAGAGCAAGGCTATTACTTCGGCTTTGCCAACGAAGGCCTGTGGCCGCTATGCCATATCGCCCACGTGCGGCCGGTGTTCCGGGCCGGCGACTGGGAGCAATACGTCGCCGTCAATCAGCGCTTTGCCGAAGCGGTAGTGACCGAAGCGCGCACCGACAACCCGATCGTGCTGGTGCAGGATTACCACTTTGCCCTGCTGCCGAAAATGGTCCGCGAGCGCCTGCCGCGCGCCACCATCATCACCTTCTGGCACATCCCCTGGCCGAATCCGGAATCGTTCGGCATCTGCCCCTGGCGCGAGCAGATCCTGGAAGGCTTGCTGGGCAGCACGATCCTTGGTTTTCATACCCGCTTTCACTGCAAGAATTTCATCGAGACCGTCGATCGCTACCTGGAGGCGCGGATCGAGCACGAACTCTCGAAAATTTCCTATCGCGGCAAGCCGACCGTGGTGGCCAACTATCCGATCTCGATTCACTGGCCGGTGGAGGAAGCCAAAACCTGGAAGCCGGTGGCCGAATGCCGCGCCGCGCTGCGGCGCGAACTGGGGGTGGCGGACGACTACCTGCTGGCGCTCGGGATCGACCGCCTCGACTACACCAAGGGCATCATCGAACGCCTGCTGGCGGCGGAAACCATGCTGGAGCAGCATCCTGATCTGATCGGCCATTTTTCGCTGATCCAGATCGCGGCACCGTCGCGCTCGTCGCTGGAGGAATACCAGAATTTCGAAGCCAAGGTGCGCGCCACTGCCGAGCGCATCAATCAACGCTTTGCCGGCGGCAACGGCTATCAAGCCATCATCCTGAAAATCGAACATCACAAGGCGCAGTCGGTCATCGAGTATTACCGCGCCTGCGATGTGTGCGTCGTCACCAGCCTGCATGACGGCATGAACCTGGTGGCCAAGGAGTTCGTTGCCGCCCGCGACGACGAACAGGGCGCGCTGATCCTGAGCCAGTTCGCCGGTGCCTCGCGCGAGTTGCACGAAGCGCTGATCGTCAATCCATACAATACCGAGCAGACCGCCGAGGCACTGTACCAGGCGGTCACCATGCCGGGGGCCGAACAACGCGAGCGGATGCGCAGCCTGCGCCGCATGGTGCGCGATTTCAACGTGTACCGCTGGGCCGGGCGCATGCTGCTGGACGCGTCGCACCTGCGCCAACGCGAGCGCACCGAGGCGCGCATCGATTCCCACAGCCGCGCATCGGTCGCGAGGAACCCATGAAATATCTGTTTTCCAATACCGGCGAAACGGCGTTGGCCGAGCTGGCGGCGCAACCGACGCTGCTGGCTTTCGATTTCGACGGCACGCTGGCGCCGATCGTCAGCCAGCCACAGGAGGCACGGATGCCGGCCGCAACGCTGCAAGTACTGGAGGCGCTGTGCGCGGCGGCGCCGGTGGCGGTCATCAGCGGGCGCAGCGTGGCCGATTTGAAAACGCGGCTTGGTGTCACGCCCAAATACCTGATCGGCAATCACGGCCTGGAAGGCATTCCAGAAAATGACAGCGCGCTGGCGGCATGTCGGGCCATCTGCCGCGACTGGCATCGGCAGCTGATGCCATATCTGGCAGGCGACCCGGCGCTGGCCGGGGTCATGCTGGAAGACAAGGAATATTCGCTGTCACTGCATTACCGGCTGGCGCCGCAACCAGCTGTGGCGGCGCATCGGCTGCACGCCGTGATGGCGGCGCTGCAGCCAGCCCCCGTCGTCGTCGGCGGCAAGCAGGTATTCAACCTGATGCCGACCCACGCGTCGAACAAAGGCCGGGCGCTGCGTTCGCTGTTGCGGCATGAAGGGCTGGAACAGGCACTGTACGTCGGCGACGACGATACCGACGAAACGATTTTCGCCGATGCGCCAGCGCCCTGGCTGACCGTGCGGATCGAGCCATCGCCGGTGAGCGCCGCCCGCTTTTTCTTGCGGCAGCAGGACGAGATGACGCTGCTACTGCAAAAAATCGTGCGCGCGGTGGCGCCAAGGCGCCAGCCCGGCATCTAGAGCCTCTTGCAAAGAGGCAGAGTATATTGTATAAATCGCCATTCCATGCCCGTAATTCATGCTCAATACCAGGAGTATATGGACCGCCTCGACGGGCCGTTAGCGCTCTGCATACCCTGAAAGGAAATCCGTAACAATGTCCTTCCCGAACTGGAAACGCCTGCTGGAAATTTCCCCCGAAAGCTGGCTGATTGCCGCCGTGGCGGTGCTGCTCAGCTATCTGGTGCTGTATGGCGCCCTGCGCTTCGTCGGCAGCCGCATCGGCGCCCTGGCGCAACGCACCGACCGCCTGGCGGGGCGGATCGTGGCCGAGGTGCTGCAATCCACCAACCGCTTCATCATTTTGCTGGTGTCGCTGCTGGTCGGCCTAGGCACGATCGAACTGACGCCCGCCTGGGAAACCTGGCGGTCGCACGCCTGGGTGCTGCTGATCGGGCTGCAGATCGCGCTCTGGTTGAACCGCGCCATCAGCGCCTGGCTGCGCGACTATCGGGCACGCACCGACGGCGCCGACCTGCGCAACCGTGCCAGCACCACGACGCTGGTGTTCCTGCTGCGCTTTGCGCTTTGGCTGACCACCGCGCTGGCCGTCCTGGCCAACCTCGGCGTCAATATCACGGCGCTGGTGGCGAGTCTCGGCATCGGCGGCATCGCGGTGGCACTGGGCCTGCAGACCATCCTCTCGGACCTGTTCGCCTCGCTGGCGATTGCGCTCGACAAGCCGTTCCAGGTCGGCGACGCGATCAACTTCGGCAGCAACTCCGGCACCGTCGCCCGCGTCGGCATCAAGACCACGCGCATCCTGAGCGATTCGGGCGAGACCATCATCATCTCCAACACCGAGCTGCTGAAGCAGATCGTGCGCAACTACCGGCCGATGCAGCAGCGGCGGGTCGCATTCAGCTTTCGCATCGCCTACCAGACGCCGGTCGAACAGGTGGCTGAACTGTCGCAGGCGGTGAAGGACATCATCCTCGCGATCGCGCAGACCCGTTTCGCGCGCGCGCATTTCAAGGGATTCGGCGAAAGCGCGCTGGAATACGAAGTGGTGTATTTCGTCCTGAGCCCGGATTACGGGCTCTACATGGACATTCAACAGCGCATCAACCTGGAACTGATGCGGGCCTGCGCGGCGCGCAACATCCAGTTCGGCTATCCGGTCCGTACGGTGCAGATGGCGACGGATTCGGCGCTTGCCATGCTGCCCGCCTCCACGCTGGAGGCGCTGCCGCAACCGGAGTAAAGATCCGCGTCTGGCTCGGCGGCGCTGCCATTAGCGGCGTCAATGGCGCCGCGCCTCGATCACCCCGCTGACCTCGCGGATCACGGCGAGCGCCTTCTGCAATTGTTCGGTGGCGCCGATTTCGGCGGTAAACGCCATGCGCGCCTGCCCCTTGGCGCTTTGCGTGCTGACGCCGATCACATTGATCTTTTCACGCAGCAGCACATCCGAAATGTCGCGCAACAAGCCTTGCCGGTCGTTCGCCAGCACAAACAGATCAACCGGATAAACCGTATCGCTGGCGGGCTTGCCCCAGGTGGTCTGGATCACGCGCTCCGGCGTATGACG
>DATJCV010000226.1:0-6568 GCA_035497775.1 Burkholderiaceae bacterium
CAGATCGAACACGTGAGTAGGACGCCCCAATTCCAGCATCACGTAATTGGAAATATCCACCAGCGCCGAAATCGGCCGCTGGCCGCTGCGCTCCAGGCGCCGTTTCATCCATTCCGGCGTCTCGCAGCGCGCATTCAGACCGCGAATGATGCGCCCCGAAAAGCGGCCGCACAGATCGGGCGCGGCCACCTTGACCGGCAGGATTTCCTGCATGGTCGGCGCCACTGGTGCGCAGCTTGGCGCCTTCAGCGTGGAACCGGTCAGGGCCACCACTTCGCGCGCCACGCCCAGCAGCGACAGGCAATCTGCCTTGTTGGGCGTCAGCTTGATGGTGAACTTGAGGTCGTTCAACTGGTAATAATCACGGAAATTGCGCCCGACCGGAGCGTCATCCGCCAATTCCAGCAAGCCGCCGTGATCGTCCGACAATTTCAGTTCACGCGCCGAACACAGCATGCCTTGCGATTCGACCCCACGCAGCTGACCGGTCTTGATCTCGAACGGCGGCTCGCCCTCCTTGGCCGGCGGCAGTTTGGCACCCACCATCGCGCACGGCACCTTCAAGCCAACCCGTACATTCGGTGCGCCACATACGATATTCAGAATGGTCCCGGTACCGACGTCGACCTGGCACACATGCAAGCGATCGGCGTTCGGATGCTTGGCGACCTCCAGCACTTCGGCCACCACCACGTGCGAGAACGGCACCGCTACCGGCTCCACTTCTTCCACTTCCATGCCGGACATCGTCAACAGATGAGCCAGTTCATCCGAAGTCATGTTCGGATTAACCATCGTACGCAGCCAGTGTTCAGAAAATTGCATGATCGGGATACCTTTAACGTCTCAGCATGAAAACGCAGCGCGGTCCATGATCGCTGACCGGATCAGCACCGCGCTCTATGGGGAGTGCTTAATTGAATTGCTTCAGGAAGCGCAAGTCGCCTTCGTAAAACAGGCGCAGGTCGTTGATGCCGTAACGCAGCATCGTCAGGCGCTCCAGGCCCGAACCAAAGGCGAAGCCGATGTACTGCTCGGGATCGAGGCCCATGTTGCGCACCACGGTGGGATGCACCTGGCCGGCGCCGGAAACTTCGAGCCAGCGGCCTTTCAGCGGGCCGCTGCCGAAGGCGATGTCGATCTCGGCCGATGGCTCGGTAAACGGGAAATAAGACGGACGAAAACGCACCTGCAGGTCGTCGGTCTCGAAAAATGCCTTGACGAAGTTCAGGTAGACGCCCTTCAGGTCGGCGAAGCTGATGTCTTCCGCGATCCACAGCCCCTCGACCTGATGAAACATCGGCGAGTGGGTGGCATCGCTATCCACGCGGTAGGTGCGTCCCGGCGCGATCACCTTGATCGGCGGCTGGTTCATGCGCGCATAGCGCACCTGCATCGGGCTGGTGTGGGTGCGCAGCAGCAGCGGCTTGCCCGCGGTGTCGTTGCCCTCGATGTAGAAGGTGTCCTGCATCGAACGCGCCGGATGGTTTTCCGGGCTGTTCAATGCGGTGAAATTAATCCAGTCGGTTTCGATCTCGGGTCCGTCGGCGACATCGAAGCCGATCGAACGGAAAATCTCTTCCACCCGCTGCCAGGAACGCATCACCGGATGAATGCCGCCCATGCCGCGCCCGCGCCCCGGCAACGTAACGTCGATCGCTTCCGCGTTCAGGCGTTCCTGCATCTGCGCGGTCGCCAGCGCCTCGCGGCGGCTGGTCAGCGCCGCTTCAATCCTCTCCTTGGCGGCATTGATCACTGCACCCTGCGCCTTGCGCTCTTCCGGCGCCAGCTTGCCCAGGCCTTTCATCTGCTCGGTAATCTGGCCGGTCTTGCCGAGATATTTTGCTTTCGCGTTTTCCAGCGCCGCGGCGTCGGCAGCCACGGAAAAATCGGCCTCGGCCTGAATGACGAGTTGTTCCAGGGGGTTCATGCGCTACTTCCCACTCTTGAAAATGAGACAAAAAGAATCTGAAAATAAAACGGGGCACAGGTAATCACCTCTGCCCCGCGGGAAACTGCTGCACTGCCGGCAAGGCAGCGCGATCTCGGTATCAGGCTACTTAAGCAGCAGCGACGTTGGCCTTCACCTGATTCACGATCGCGGCAAAAGCCGGCTTGTCCATCACCGCCATATCGGCCAGCACCTTGCGATCCAGCTCGATCGACGCGCGCTTCAGGCCGTTCATGAATACGCTGTAAGTGACGCCATGTTCGCGCGCCGCCGCGTTGATACGCGCAATCCACAAGGCGCGGAACACGCGTTTCTTGTTGCGACGATCGCGATACGCATATTGGCCGGCACGCATGACTGCCTGCTTGGCAACGCGATAGACCTTGCTGCGACGGCCACGATAGCCTTTGGCTTGAACCAGAATTTTCTTATGGCGGGCCCGTGCGGTAACCCCACGTTTTACTCTAGGCATGATTTCTCCTTGATATCGAGTGTGAGGTTAGGCGTTCGGCAACATGCGCAGGACGGAGACGACGTCGGCAGCATGCACCGTCGTGGTACCGCGCAACTGGCGCTTGTTCTTGGTGGTTTTCTTGGTCAGGATGTGGCGCTTGAACGCCTGGCCGCATTTGACCGTACCGCCCGGACGCACACGGAAGCGCTTTTTGGCGCTGCTCTTGGTTTTCATTTTAGGCATGACACTTCTGTCCTTGGGACAGCTCCATTTTTAACATGATTGCAGGTGGCAATATTTCATTGCGCTTGGATGCCTGCTCTCACTTGTTTGACAGCAGAATCGAGTCTGCTGATTGGCACGCACCACTCATTGCTGAATGACACATGCAAATTCCAATTGCCTGGAGCCAGCGTATCACACCACTTGGCTCCGTCCTGCAACACGCTGCTACTTTTTCTTTTTCGGCGCCAGCACCATGACCATCTGCCGCCCTTCCATTTTCGGCCACTGCTCGACTTGGCCATACGGCTCCAAGTCCAGTTTCAGCCGTTCCAACATGCGCACGCCGATATCTTGGTGGGCCATTTCGCGCCCGCGGAAACGCAGCGTGATCTTGGTCTTATCGCCGTCGTCGAGAAACTTGATCAGGTTGCGCAACTTGATGCCGTAATCGCCTTCGTCGGTACCCGGGCGGAATTTGACTTCCTTGACCAGGATCACCTTCTGCTTTTGCCGGGCATCATGCGCTTTTTTCTGCTCCTGATACTTGAACTTGCCGTAATCCATCAAACGCGCCACCGGCGGTTGCGCAGTAGGCGCAATTTCCACCAGATCCACATTTGCCTCTTCCGCCAAGCGGAAGGCTTCAGCCAGGGAAACGATCCCCAAAGGTTCGTTTTCGACTCCAGTTAAGCGCAATTCAGGGGCAGTGACTTCACCGTTGATGCGATGCGACTTGTCCGTAGCTATTGTAGTTTCCTTTTAAAATCAAATAATTAAGCCGTGCTTGTTGCGCGACGGGTTGCCCCGCTCAGGCCTTGGTTTCTACCTCATTCTTGAGGCGCTCCACCAATGCGTCGACCGACATGGTTCCCAGATCGACGTTGCCCCGCATACGCACGGCCACTGTGTTTGCATCCCGCTCCTTGTCGCCGATAACGACGATATAAGGCAGCTTCTGAACTGAATGCTCGCGTATTTTATAGGTTATTTTCTCATTGCGCAAATCGGCCTGCACCCTAAACCCTTGTTTTTGCAGGGCTTGTGCCACCTCTTTTGCATACTCGTCCTGCGCCTCGGAGATGTTCAGAATCGCCACCTGCACCGGCGCCAGCCACATTGGCAAGGCGCCGGCATAGTTTTCGATCAACATGCCGATGAAGCGCTCCAGCGAACCGAGTATGGCCCGATGCAGCATCACCGGCGTCTTGCGGCTGTTGTCCTCGGCGACATACTCGGCTTCGAGGCGCAGCGGCATCGAAAAATCGACCTGCATCGTGCCGCATTGCCACATGCGGCCGATCGCATCCTTCAGCGTATATTCGATCTTCGGACCGTAGAACGCGCCTTCACCGGGCGAAATTTCAAACGGCTGGCCGGAACGCTTGAGCGACTCGATCAGCGCGCTTTCCGCCTTGTCCCACGCATCGTCGGAGCCAACACGCTTTTCCGGCCGCGTGGCAACCTTGTAAATGACGTCGGTAAAGCCAAAATCCTTGTAGACCTTCTGCAACAGCGCGGTATAGGCCACGCACTCATCCAGAATCTGGTCTTCGGTACAGAAGATATGGCCATCATCCTGGGTAAAGCCGCGCACGCGCATCATGCCGTGCAGCGAGCCGGACGGTTCATTGCGATGGCACTGCCCGAATTCGCCATATCGCAAAGGTAGTTCACGATACGAATGCAGATTGGCCCGAAAAATCTGCACATGCCCGGGGCAGTTCATCGGCTTTAGCGCATAGGAGCGATTTTCCGATTCGGTGGTGAACATGTTTTCTTTATAGTTCTCCCAGTGACCGGATTTTTCCCACAGGCTGCGGTCGAGGATTTGCGGCGCCTTCACTTCCTGATAGCCGTTATCCTGATAGACATGGCGCATGTATTGCTCGACCTGCTGCCAGATGGTCCAGCCTTTCGGATGCCAGAAGATCAAGCCCGGCGCCTCTTCCTGGAAATGGAACAGATCGAGCTGGCGACCCAGCTTGCGGTGGTCGCGCTTCTCCGCCTCCTCCAGCATGTGCAGGTAGGCTTCCTGTTCCTCCTTTTTGGCCCAGGCGGTGCCGTAGATCCTTTGCAGCATTTCGTTCTTGGAATCGCCGCGCCAGTAGGCCCCGGCCAGCTTCATCAGCTTGAACACCTTGAGCTTGCCGGTGGACGGAACGTGGGGGCCGCGGCAGAGGTCGGTGAATTTTCCTTCGGTGTACAGCGACACATCCTGATCGGCCGGGATCGACTCGATGATCTCGGCCTTGTAGGCTTCGCCGATCGACTTGAAGTACGCCACCGCCTCGTCGCGCGGCAGTACCTTGCGCGTCACCAGCTCGTCCTTTTTCGCCAGTTCCGCCATTTTCTTTTCGATCGCCTGCAAATCTTCCGGTGTAAAGGGACGCTTGTAGGAAAAATCGTAGTAAAAGCCATTGTCGATGACCGGACCGATGGTGACCTGTGCATCGGGGAACAATTCCTTGACCGCATACGCCAGCAAGTGTGCCGTCGAATGGCGGATCACATCCAGGCCATCTGCGTCCTTGTCGGTGATGATGGCCAGTTCGGCATCGCGTTCAATCAGAAAGGAGGTATCGACCACCGTGCCATCGACCTTGCCGGCCAGCGCCGCCTTGGCCAGCCCAGCGCCGATACTGGCTGCGACCTGCGCCACCGTGACAGGCGCCTCGAACTGACGCTGGGAACCATCCGGAAGTCGAATTGAAATCACTTTGCTCTCCATGCCAGCAATACGCTGACGCCAAACCATGATTGAAAAATAAAAATACAGGCGAAAAAAAACGCGGACCAGCCGCGCTTTTTCAACTTACCTGGACGAAAAAGACCCCGACTAGCGTCGCTGCAACAACATCGTCGTCGTAGTTCGCGGTGTCATAACCGGGTGCCTTTCTCGCTCTTGCAAGGGGTTGTCGCCGCGCTATCGCCGCTGCGAAAAACAAGAACGAAATCATACCAGAAAAAATGCGCCTGCCGACGCAACGACGACGAAGGTCGCTGCAACGCGCTGCCCGATTCAAAACCGGGAAATAGGCATGCGCTACCTTTTCCACAAAGAATGATTTAAGATGAATCAATTACTTATTCATTGCGGCCCGCTACAGTCGGCAGGCTGCAAACTGCAGCGGCCAGCGCACTTGCCAGCTGCTTCATTGATCATTTTTTGCTTACGAGGGAATCCCATGCAAACGGAAATTCTGCGCATCACCGGATTGAACGACGCGGCATGTGCCGACCATATCGCCAGGACACTGGATGCCATCGACGGTGTCGATGACTTCAATATTTCGCTGGCAGGCAGCAGCATCACGGTGCGCTACGATGAGCGTCGCACCTCATCCAAGCAATTCCAGACCGCGTTGCTGGAAGCCGGCTACGGCATCGGCGGCGCACAAAACGCGCATGCGAACGGTAGCTGCTGCGGCAGTTGCGGCGGCTGATCCAGCCGGCGCCCGGCGCCGTGTGGTGCCGCCCCACTGTCGTTGCGCTTCCGGTTGATGGGGTATATTGATTTTTGCCAGGTTTTTTGTCCGATATTTGGACGCTATAACAGGAGTATCTTGCAAAAGCGCTATATCCCCCTATATCCCGGCGCTGCTGCTCAGACTGCCAGCGGCGCCGGTCGTGCCAACCTTCATCGCCGTTTCCGGTTCGGCTGCGCTCAATCCAACTCATCATAGGCCGGCATCGGCATGTAGTGCGCGCTGGCGCCGCGACGCTCGGCGGCGGCCGACATTTCCTGCCGCGCCAGCGCGCGCAGATGAACCTCATCCGGGCCGTCGGCGATGCGCAATACGCGGCCGGCAGTCCACATCGCGGCCAGCGGCGTATCGGCGGACAGGCCCATGGCGCCGAATACCTGCATCGCCCGATCGCAGACCGCGCCCTGCATGCGCGGCACCAGCGCCTTGATCATCGCAATTTCGCGCAGCGCC
>DATJCV010000227.1:0-7343 GCA_035497775.1 Burkholderiaceae bacterium
GAAGATCGTGCGCACGGGCCGGTCGCACGGCCGCGCAAGGATTTCGACCCGATTCTTACGTCCTGAAGGGCCGAGCCCCCGCAGAAGACGCGCATCGTCGTCCCGCCAGTCGGGCAGCGCAGTCCTTCCTTGGAATGCGGCTCCAGCGGCAAGAGGCCCCATCGTTAAACCGGCCCCGGCTGCCGCTGGCGAACGGCCCGCTGCGCCGCCGCATGAAAAAGCCCGCGCGAGGCGGGCTTGTTGACGATGCCGGGATGCCCTAATAATCCAGGTAATCGGTGACCGCCGCCCACTTGCCGTTCTGGATCTGGCCGACACGTGACTTGGCGTTGCCCAGATGGCTGGTCTTGCTGAACTTGTACTCCGGGCTGCCGAACATGTCGCGGCTGAAGCTGATGGTCTCCAGCGAATTGGCCAGGCTGTCCACGGTCGGGTTGGCGCCAGCCTTGTCCAGTGCCTGCGCGAACATGCTCATCATCGAGTAGCCATAGGCGGAAAATTCGCTCGGGTCTTCGTTGAAGCGGGCCTTGTACTTGGCGCCCCAGTCACGCACGTTCTTCGACGGGTCGTCCATGTACGGCACCGCGACCTGGAAGGTCGAGTAGAAGCCATCCATCGCCTTGCCGCCCAGCTTGTGGATCAGCTCGGTGTAAGAGGCGGACGTGCCGATGAAATTCGGGTTCCAGCCATTCTTGCGCGCTTCGCCGATGGTGCCAATGGTTTCGCGGATGACGGTGCCCATCACCACGGTGTCGCAGCCGGACGTTTTCATCTTCGCCACTTGCGACGAAAAATCGGTGGCGCCGCGCTTATAGCTGGTTTTTTCAGTCGTGGAGAGGCCGATGTCCTTCAGTCCCATCTCGGCACCGCGCAGGATTTCCATGCCGAAGTCGTCATCCTGATAAATGATGCAGAATTTCTTTGCGCCGCGCTCTTTCTGCATGAACTTGACGCCGCTGCGGGCCTGGTCATAGTAGGGCGCGGCAAAGGCGAACTTGAGCTTGCTGAGCGGCTCATAGACTTCGCGCGCGGCGGTCAGCGGGAACAGGTTGGGCACGTTTTTATCGGCCAGCGTCGGCAGGGTGGCCATCACCACACCGGTGCCGACGGTGCCGATCATCGCGAAGATCTTGTCGCGCTGCACCAGCTTCTGCGCCGCCAGCAATCCCTTCTTCGGATCATAGCCGCTGTCCTCCACCAGGAGCTTGATCTTGCGTCCCTGCACGCCACCGGCCTCGTTGATTTCCTCGGTCCGCATGATCAGACCGTTCCGGGCCTGCTTGCCGAAGCCGGCGATCGGTCCCGACAAATCCTGGATCGAACCGAGCACGATTTCATTCTTGCTGACGCCCTGGGTCTGGGCTTGCGCCAATCCGGCACAGGCCAGCAGCCCCAGCAGTACGGCAGGGGCGAAAACACGACGTGTCAACGATTTCATATTGCCTCCTTTGGAATGCGCGTGATGGTGGATATGTGCGCTGTTATGGGTTTGCCAATCCGTAATATAGTGGAAACGGAGCAGCATGCCGTTGAAATTGCATCGAAAACCCTGGTGTCTCTTTTTTACCGCATCTGATCTGGTGCATGATTCATGCTCCCCGGTACATGGATTCGATCAAGTCGCTGTACTTCTGGTGAACGAATTTGCGCTTGAGCTTCATGGTCGGCGTTAATTCGTCATCTTCCGCGGTCAGTTTTTGTTCAATCAGGCGGAATTTCTTGACCTGCTCGACCCGCGCAAATTTCTGGTTGACCCGCTGCAGTTCAGTGTCGATCAATGTCAGTATCTGCGGCGCACGGCACAGGCTGGCGTAGTTGGAAAATGGGATGTCGTGGTCCTGCGCGTATTTTTCGACATTGTCCTGGTCGATCATGACCAGGCACACCAGATATGGCCGCTGGTCGCCGATCACCACCGCATCGGTGATGTAGGGCGAAAACTTCAGCTCGTTTTCCAATTCCGACGGCGTGACGTTCTTGCCGCCGGCAGTGATGATGATGTCCTTCATGCGGTCGGTGATCTTGAAGTAGCCGTCAGCATCCATCCAGCCGACGTCGCCGGTATGCAGCCAGCCGTCGGCATCGATGGTTTCGGCGGTTTTGTCCGGCTGGTTGATGTAGCCCATGAAGACGTTGTCGCCGCGCACCAGCAATTCGCCGGTTTGTTGATCCAGCCGGATCTGGTTGAAGGGTGCCGCCGCGCCGATCATGCCCGGCTTGATCAGCGAGGGCCGGGTAGCCGTGCCGCCGCCGGACGATTCGGTCATGCCCCACACCTCCAGCATCGGCACGCCCAGCGCCAGATACCAGCGGATCAGGTCGGGCGAGATCGGCGCCGCGCCGGTGGCTACGTAGCGGCAGCGGTGGATGCCGATTGACTTGCGCACATTGTTTAGCACCAGTAGCCGCGCCAGCCAAAACTGTGCCGCCAGAAACGGCGGCGGCGTCTCGCCTTTTTCGAGGTAGGCGGCAGCCTTGTGGCCGACGCCGAGCGCTGTCCGGTAAGCGAATTTGCCCAGCCGCGTTCCTTCGGAGACGGTGATGGTGACGCCGGAATAGAATTTTTCCCAGATGCGCGGCACCGCCAGGAACACGGTCGGCGCGATTTCACGCACGTTCTCCGGGATGGTCTCCGGGTTTTCCACAAAATTCAGGCGCGAGCCGGTGTACAAGGAAAAATACGCGCCGGCCAGGCGTTCGGCCACATGGCACAGTGGCAGGAAGCACATGCGCTCGTCGCTCTCGTCCTGTGGCAGCACCGTCTGGAAGCCATGCAGCGCGCTGATGACGTTGCGGTGCGACAGCATCGCGCCTTTCGGCTTGCCGGTAGTGCCCGAGGTATAGATCAACAGCGCCAGGTCCTGCGGCTGCCGGCTGTCGATGCGTCGTTCCCACTCGGCCGCATGCTGCGGGCTGGCCGCTTCATATTCGCGTCCGAGCGCGCGCAGTGCATCCAGGCTGATCACCTGGCTGTCGTCGAGGTCGCGCAGGCCTTCCATGTCGAACACGATGATCTTGCGCAGCAGTGGTAGCCGCTCGCGCACTTCCAGCACCTTGTCGAGCTGTTCCTCGTCTTCGACGAAGAGGTAGACCGAGCTCGAGTCCTGCATCAGATATTCCACCTGGGAGGCGGCGTCGGTCGGGTAGATGCCGTTCGATACGCCGCCGGCGCACAAGGCACCGAGGTCGGCATACAGCCATTCCTTGACGGTGTTGGACAGGATCGACACGCATTCGCCCGGCACGAATCCACAGGCGATCAAACCCTGGCCCACCTCGCGCACGATGGCAGCCATATGCGCATAGCTGACGCTTTGCCAGATGCCGAATTCCTTCTGGCGCAGGCAGACCAGATCGCGGCGTTGCTGCGCTGCGTTCCAGAACATTCGTGCAATGGTGTCGCCGGGCACGGCAAGCTCCATTTTTGCTGTCTGTGGCTTGCTCAGTGTCATGGCATCCGGGTGTTTGTCCATAGTCGTCTCAACGCCAGTTTTTCTTGCGCTTCCAGCGCCGGTGACCGCGTACGCCAGCGTCTTTCAGGCCCAGATAGAACTCCTTGATGTCGTCTTTTTCGCGCAAGGCGGCGCAGGTATCCTCCATCACGATGCGGCCGACCTCCAATACGTAGCCGTAGTCGGCATAGTTCAGGGCCACCAGCGCATTCTGCTCGACCAGCAGGATAGTGGTGCCGCGCTCGCGGTTGATGCGGCGAATGATTTCGAAAATCTCGCTGGTCAGTTTGGGCGACAGGCCCAGGCTCGGTTCATCCAGCAGCATCAGTTTCGGCTGCCCCATCAGTCCACGCGCGATCGCCAGCATTTGCTGCTGACCGCCGGACAGCAGTCCGGCCTCCTGTTTGGCCCGTTCCTTGAGGATCGGGAAGTAGGCGTAGGCAGCCTCGATATCGCGTGCCACGCCATCCTTGTCGCTGCGGGTGAAGCCGCCCATCAGCAGATTGTCATACACGGAGAGCAGCGGAAACACTTCGCGCCCTTCGGGCACATGGACGATGCCGCGGCGCACGATTCGGGCCGGGTCCTGTTTCTGGATCGCTTCGCCCTGAAACAGGACCGATCCCTTCTGCGGATCGATGATGCCGGAAATGGTTTTCAGGATGGTCGATTTGCCGGCGCCGTTCGAACCCAGTACGGTGGCGATGCTGCCTTCTTTCACCTGCAGGCTGACGCCGCGAATCGCCTTCACCGCGCCGTAGCTGCTTTCGACGTTATTCAATTGCAGAATCGGTTCGCTCATACGGTCACCCCGCCCAGATAGGCTTCGATCACTGCCGGATCGGCCTGGACTTCGGCGGCACTACCGGTGGCCAGCACTTCGCCGTAGTTCAGCGCCAGCACCCGGTCCGATACGCGGCCGACCAGCGTCATGTCATGCTCGACCATGATGATGGTCACGCCGAGGTTGCGGATATCCTCGATCCAAAATGCCATGTCGTCGGTTTCTTCGGTATTCAGGCCGGACGACGGTTCATCCAGCAGCAGTAGTTGCGGCTGCATGCACAGCGCGCGCGCCAGCTCGACCACCTTGCGCGCGCCGTAGGGCAGGCCGGCCACCAGGCTGTCGCGGTAATGCTGCAAATCCAGCAGATCGATCACCTTTTCGATTTCTTCCCGAAACGCCAGCTCGGCGCGACGAGTGGACGGCGTAAACAGCAGTTCCTGCCAGAGCCTGGTGCGGCGCCGGGTATGGCGACCGATCAGCAGATTCTGCAGCACGGTAGCGTGCTCGAACAATTCGATGTTCTGGAAGGTGCGCGCAATGCCGCGGGCGGCAATCCGGTCCGGTGGCAAATGCGAGATTGCCTCGCCGCGAAAGCGGATCTGCCCGCTGCTCGGGCGATACAGCCCGTTGATCAGGTTGAAGGTGGTGGTCTTGCCGGCGCCATTCGGGCCGATCAGCGTGAAGATCTCGCCTTCTTGCACCGTGAAGCTGACGTTGTTGACTGCGGTCAGACCGCCGAAGCGCACGGTCAACTGGTCCGCCTGCAGCAGGGGCGCGCTCATTTCAGACGCTCCGATTTCGTATAGGATTTTTGTCGCTTGAACATGCCGCGCCGATAGAATGGGAACAGTTCGAGATAGGTACGGATTTTCAGCCAGCGCCCGTACAGGCCGAGCGGTTCGAACAGCACAAAGGCGACCAGAATCACGCCGAACACCGTCGGCTGCAAGCCGGTCTGCTGAGCGATGCCTTCCGGCAGGTAATCCTTGGCCAGCACGATCAGTTGCTGCGCCACGATCCAGAATGCGGCGCCAAAAAATGCGCCGTGCAAGAAACCGATGCCGCCAATGACGATCATCATCAGCAGCTCGATCGACTGCACGAAGGTGAACTGATCGGGCGAAAGGAAACTGATTTTGTGCGCATACAGCGCGCCGCCGATTCCGGCCAGCGCCGCGCTCAAGGCAAACGCAATGGTCTTGTAGCGCGCCAGGTTGATGCCCATGCTCTGCGCGGAGATTTCGGAGTCGCGTACCGCCACGAAGGCGCGCCCGGTCGGACTGCGCAACAGGTTCAGGGACAGTAGCGTGACACCGACGGTGATCGCCAGCGCCAGATAATAGAAGCGCTGTTCGCTGTCGATGGCGAAGCCGAACAAGTTGATTTTGCCGACCTGGATGCCGGAGTTACCGCCGGTGACGCTCTCCCAGCGCGCCAGGATTTCCTCGACGATGAAGCCGAAGGCGAGCGTGGCAATCGCCAGGTACATGCCCTTGGTGCGCAAGGCCGGCAAGCCGACGATGACACCGGTCGCAGCCGACAGCAAGGCAGCGGCGGTGAGCGACAGCACGAATGGCCAGCCGCGGCTTTGCAGATAGGCTTCGGTATAGGCCCCGACCGCGAGAAAGGCAGCGTGGCCGATCGAGATCTGGCCGGTGTAGCCGGACAGCAGCATCAGGCCCAGTCCGACGATCGAGTAGATCAGCACGAACACCAGTTGCGACAGGAAATATTCCGGCAGGATGAAGGGCGCCAGCAGCAGTGCGACGCCCAGCGCGCCATACCAGAAGGTCATGCCGCCATGCTTCAACAGGCGGATATCCTGGTTGTAATCGGTCTTGAACAGGAAACGCATTTGGCCTCGCTTTTTTCTGGTGCGACTACACGCGCTTGCTCAATTTTTCACCGAACAGGCCATTCGGCCGGATCGCGAGCATCAACAACACCACCACATAGGCGGCCACGTCCTTGAACCCTTCCGGCAGGTAAAAACCGGAAAACGATTCCACCAGGCCGATGGTCAGGCCGCCCACAATCGCGCCGGGAATACTGCCAAAGCCGCCTACCACCGCAGCCGGGAACGCCTTCATGCCGATGAAGCCCATGTTGGCATGGACGAAGGTGATCGGCGCCAGCAGGACGCCGGCGCAGGCGGCCACGGCGGCGCTGATGCCCCACACCAGTGCATTCAAGCGGCGTACCGGAATCCCCATGTAGAACGCCGCCAACTGGTTTTGCGAGGCTGCCTGCATCGCGATGCCGAGCCGGGTGAATTTGAAGAACAGGAACAGCACCGCGCATAGCACGGCGGTAGCGGCGATGATGACGACATGCTCCATGCTGACCACCACTTGCTGGCCGCTGTCGGAGAAGGCAAAGCGCAAGACCTGGTCCTTGTATGGCACTGGCATGCTGTGCGTGTCAGTGCCCCAGCCGGGAACCATGGTGACGGCGCCCCGCGCCAGATAGCCGAAGCCAATCGTCACCATCACTACCGTAAAGGCCGGCTGGCCCAGTAGCGGCCGTAGCAGGCTGCGCTCCAGAATGGCGCCGAACAGGAACATGGCCAGCATGGCGCCGGCGATGGAGAGCCAGAATGGAAAGCCCAGTACGGTCGAGCCGCTCAGTCCCAGAAAGGCACCCAGCATCATCAATTCGCCTTGCGCGAAGTTGACGGTTTCAGTGGCCTTGTAAATCAGTACGAAGCCGAGCGCGATCAGCCCGTAGATGCAACCCTGCGCAATACCGCTCAGCGCGATCTGCAATGCCTGCATGTCTCCCCCTGCAGTCGTGCTGCCTGGATTTTTTATTGATGATTCATTTATGGCGGGTCGCGCCGATCGCAGCCGAAATTGCGATGGTCGCCCGCATTATGCAACCCAGTGTAGCAAGTTTGTTTTTCGATAGCAACCAAGCGGTTGCTTTTTACGCGACGTCGGCCTAGGATTGGCGAACGTCGGCGTCTGGCCGAAGCTCGCAACCTGTGCCGTACATGACTCATGCCACGGCTGATTGAGGAGGTGCAATGCAGAATCCACCCCATTCGACATTGATCGTACCGGTCTTTGGTCGGCTGCTGGCTCAAGCCATGCGGCCTGCATTCC
>DATJCV010000228.1:0-7459 GCA_035497775.1 Burkholderiaceae bacterium
CGCGCGCCGTAGCGCGTGCGGAAAGCGGCGGCCGCTTCGGCGTGGGTCAGGTTCATGCCGCCCTTGCCGGCCAAGAGGAACTTGCGTCCGACCGAGGGCATGGCGTCGTACAGGTCGACGCTGGCGCCGCCGGCCGCCAGCGTTTGCGCCGCCATCAATCCGGCCGGGCCGCCGCCGATGACGGCGATGCGCGGCGCTGGGGAGGGGGCGGCAGAAGTCATGGCGGGTGGAGTTTGGGATGGGGGAAACGGACCAGAAGCAGGGCGTCGGCCGCTGCGGCCCGGGCCTATACTGGCGCTTGCGCGGCTCGGGCCGCAATTTTACGCACATTCGGCACGCCATGACTTCCTTGCTCCGCTGCAGCTGGGCCAACCCGGCCAATCCGCACTATCTCGACTATCACGACCGCGAATGGGGCGTGCCCTGCCATGACGAGACGCGGCTGTTCGAACTGCTGAACCTGGAAGGCGCGCAGGCCGGCTTGAGCTGGGAAACCATCCTCAATAAGCGCGAGCACTACCGGCGCGCGTTCGATGGCTGGGATGCGGACAAGATCGCGCGCTATGACGATGCCAAGGTGGCGACGCTGCTGGCCGATCCCGGCATCGTGCGCAACCGGCTGAAGGTGGCGGCGGCGATCGTCAATGCGCGCGCTTATCTGTTATTGCGTGAGCAAGAGGGCGGCCTCGATCCGTTCCTGTGGGCGTATGTGGACGGCGCGCCGATTTGCAATCGCTGGCGCAGCATGGCCGAGGTGCCGGCCAAGACCGCGCTGTCGGAGCGGCTGTCGAAGGATCTGGCGCGGCGCGGTTTCAAGTTCGTCGGCGCCACCATCGTGTATGCCTACATGCAGGCGATCGGCATGGTCGATGACCATCTGGCCGGCTGCCATCGGGCATCGCGCTAGCCGCCGGGCGCGATACGGCTCAGGTGCGGTCGCTGGCCGCCTGCACCAGGCATTTGGAGAGCTTGTCGAAATGGAGTAGCGCGGCCTGGGTTAGAGTGATCTGCTTGCGCCGGCTGTCTTCGGTGTCGGCCAGCATGATCCAGCCTTTTTCGCGCATCGATTTCAGGCGGTTGTGCAGCGTCGCCGGCGAGCCGAGTGCCTGTTGCGCCATCATGTCGCGTACCGACAGCCGCCGTTGCTCCTGGCCGGCGCGCGCCACCAGCGTCAGGATCCGCTCTTCCAGCGGGTCTAGCGACGGCAGCGACGGCAAGGCGCGCAAGGCGTCGGCCAGTTGCAGGAAACGAAGGTAGATATCGGCGGGGCGTTTGGAGGCGTTCATTGAACTAAAACAGGTGAAATGGGCAGCGCGGTAATCTATCATGCAATCCAGCAAGTCGCGCTTCAATTTCACAATTATCGCATTGGAAATTAACGTATGCTGCAGCAGCTGCGCCTCAACCTGTCGATGGTGTTCGGTTCGGCCTTGCTGTTTCTATTGTCGTTCGGGCTGAATGAATGGCTGTTTGCCAACTCCGAATTCGTCCGCGGCATCAACTGGATTTATTTGCCGGCCGGCATGCGGCTGTTATGCACCCTGCTGTTCGGCGGCGCCGGCGCGCTCGGCGTGCTGCTGGCATCGTGCCTGACGTCCCTGCTGTATTACTTTCCCGGCGATCTCGAGCGCGCATTGCTCGGCGCTGCCATTTCGGCCGCCGCGCCGTACCTGGTGTATCTGCTGGCGCAGAAAATATTCGGCTTGCAGGCATCGCTGGCTAACCTGACCGCGCGCCGCCTGTTGTGGCTGGTCGTCCTGTACGCGCTTGCCAGCCCGTTGCTGTTGCATGTCGGTTTCTGGCTGCACGGCGGCATGCACGGTACCCTGAACGGATTTTTGGTGATGTTCGGCGGCGACCTGCTCGGCAGCCTGGTGGTGGTATATATAATGAAATCGCTGCTGTGGTTGCTGCCACGCAAAAAACTTGGCGCAGCGCCTTTACCGCCGCTCGGATAACACTACGGCCACAGCGCGCTTTCCAGTTGTTGCAATATACTAGCTATAGTATTTTTCAAATCTCAATATTTATAAGCGACAACAATCGTTTTTTCCTTATACTCCCCATAAATCTTGACGGCTGCTATCCGCTTTCCTGCCTTTTCCCGCCTGGCGCAACGCGCGCACCGCCAACACGTCGCGCGCCGGATGTGCGGCGCGCTGGCGCTGACTCTGTTCTTCATCATGCCATTCACGGTGCTGGCGGCCGACGATGCTTCCTATCGCGGCTGCCTGCGCGAACCGGGGGTGGGGGCGATTCGCGCCTATCCAGGCGTCTACAATTTCTATTACGAAAACGATCTGTTCGTCGGCAGCGACAATAATTACACCAATGGCATCAAGCTGTCGTGGATCTCGTCCAACTTGCAGGACTATGTCAGCGATCCTTGTCTGCCACTGTGGGTGCGGCAATTGAATCGGCTGTCGGAAGTGTTGAAGCCAGGCGGCTACGACTCGCGCAACATGGTGGTGACGGTAGGGCAGGCGATGTATACGCCGACCGACCTGCGTCGCCGCGACTTGATCCAGAATGACCGCCCCTATGCCGGCTGGCTGTACCTGGGTCTTGCCTACAACGCGCGCAATACGCGGCAGATGGATACCACCGAGATCGACATCGGTGTAGTCGGACCCGCTGCGCTGGCGAAACAGGCGCAGGATTTGGTGCATAAACTGCGCGGCTTCGAGCGCTTCCAGGGCTGGGACAACCAGCTACACAATGAGCTGGGCATCCAGATCGTGCGCGAACGCAAGGACAAGGTGTTCATCAGCGCCAATTCCAGCGGCCCGCAGTTCGACCTGATCACCCACTACGGCGCCAGCCTTGGCAACGTCAAGACGTATCTGAATGCCGGCGCGGAATTGCGGTTCGGCCATTTGCCGGATGATTTCGGCTCCGCTTCGATCCGTCCCGGCGCCGACAGCAATGCGCCACTGGAAGAAAACCAGGCGCGGCGCCTGAATACCAACGGCGTGCACGTGTTCCTGGCACTCGATGCGCGTGCGGTGGCGCGCGATATTTTCCTCGACGGCAATACATTCGGCAGCAGTCACAGTGTGCCGAAAAAACATCTGGTCGGCGACGCCGCGCTGGGCGTGTCATGGCAATGGCATGGCGGCAAGATCAGCTATGCGCAATATATCCGCAGCAAGGAATTTTACGGACAACCCAACCGGCACGGCTATGGCTCGCTGACGCTCAGCCTCGAGTATTGAGGCAGCGCGACAGGCGCCAATGAAAACGGGCCGCGATTGCGGCCCGTTTTGGATGTTGCGCTACGCGCTTATTTGCGGGCGGCGCGTGCCGTAGTGGCTTTTTCAACCGGCGGTACGAACTGGCTGGTTGCCGTGGCCAGGTTCGCTTCGATGGTATCGACGGCTTGCTTGGCGGTACGGGTGAATTGCTCGTAGCCGGCGCTGGCGTTGCCAATCATCGATTTGAAAATCGCGATCGCGTTTTCCGAACCGGCAGGAGCGTTCTTGGTCACTTCGTCCACCAGCGTGCTGACCTTGCGCGTGGCTTCGGCGACCTGCGCTTCAGCAGCCTTGGCGAATTCGGCCTGGGTGCTGGAAGCGATGCCGGCCAAGTGACGGCCGTAGGCCAACGCTTTTTCCGCGCTCGGCTGGGCTTGCGCGGCCGACAGCGAGAAAAATTCCTGGGCGTCCTTGGCGGTCAGCAACTGACGCGCGGCTTCCGACGATTCTTCGAACGAGGCGCGAGCGGCGTTGACGTTCAATTCGATGACTTTTTCGACGCTTTCAAAGGCTTTGGTGGTCAAGGCATTGAGCATGGCCAACTGCGCTTCAAAGTTTGCTTTGGTGGCGGCGGAAAACTGTTCTGGTACGGTAAACATGGTTTCTCCTGAGTAGAAGTAAAGACGATCTCTGGCGGCAAAAACAATTTGGTGCGCCGCAACAAAATGAATTGTAAATCAATCACGTCAGATGTCAACACAAATTTGTGCGACGCACCAATTTATTTTTTGGAACTTCAGAGCGCCGCAGCAATAAGCATAAGCTATTGTTTTTACTTGTAATTTATTTCAGGTCAACTGTCGGCATGCGGGCAGCGCGCCGCCGTGGCCGGCGCCTGCGTTGTGCACTGCTTATTTTTCCGCCGCCAGTGCGGCTTGTACTGCCGGGCGCTGCTCCACCTTCCGAAACCATGCCGCGATTGCCGGCCAGCGGCTCAGGCCAATATCGAATTTGCCGCTCCAGCGCAGGACCGTAAACAAGTAGGCATCCGCCACGGTGAACTGCTGGCCGAGCAGGTAAGGACCCGCCTGCAACTGGGTTTCGACGTAATCGATGCGTGAAATCAGGCGTTCGATGGTGAGTTTTTTGGCCTCTTCCGGCATGGCCGGGTTGAACAGTGGGCTGAAGCTTTTGTGTATTTCGCTTGAAATGAAATTCAGCCATTCCATCAGGCGATAGCGCGGCATGCTGCCGGCGGCTGGCGCCAGCTGTTTTTCCGGTACCAGGTCGGCCAGGTATTGCACGATCGCCGGTCCCTCGGTCAACAACTGGCCATCGTCCAGCTCCAGCGCCGGCACCGCGCCTTTCGGATTGATGCTGTTGTAATCGAGTCCGCCGGCGGTGCGCTTGCTGCGCAGGTCGGTTTTTTCCAGTTCGAATGCAAGGCCTGCTTCGTGCAGCACGATGTGCGGCGACAGCGAGCAGGCGCCGGGGGAGAAATACAGTTTCATGGGGACGAGTCTCTCAAAAAATGGAAGATGCACTAATCAGACTGCCGCCAGCTCGCTGGCGAACTGCTGTGTGCATTGGTGAATGACCGCATCCATGGTAGCGCAGCGCCCGCCACGCTGCAGTCGCTTGCACTGGCGACCGTCAGGCTGCGGGTCGCTGCGCATGGCTATAATGGCCGAGCCCTTCATTCACTTATATAAGAACAGGCGGAGACATGACACCCACGCATTTCCCGAGCTGGCCAACCGGCCTGCCGCAGCACCTGACTGTGCCCGCGACCAGCGTTTTCACCAATCTCGACATCAGCGCGCGCCGCTATCCGGAGCGGCCGGCGATCATCTTCTACGATTCGATCCTGAGCTATGCGCAGCTGCTGGCCGAAGTCGAGGCGCTGGCCGGCTACCTGCAGCAAGCCTGCGGCGTGCAGCGCGGCGACCGCGTGCTGCTCGACATGCAGAACAGCCCGCAATTCGTGATCGCCTACTACGCGATCCTGCGCGCCGACGCCATGGTGGTGCCGGTCAATCCGATGCTGATGACCGAGGAGCTGCGCCACTATGTGAACGACAGCGGCGCCCGGGTCGCGATCGCGGCGCAGGAAGTGTTCCCGCGGCTGGCGCCGCTGATCGGCGACGGCGGCCTGGCGCACGCGGTGGTGGCCACCTATTCCGATTACCTGACGGCGCCGACCGAGCTGCCGCTGCCGGATTTCGTCGCCGCGCCGCGCGCCGTACCGCAGCAGGCCGGCGTCGTCGCCTGGCATGAGGCATTGGCGGCGCGCCAAGCGCCGCATCCGCACACAGCCGGCCCGGACGACCTGGCCTGCATGCCGTATACATCAGGCACCACCGGCCAGCCCAAGGGCTGCATCCACACTCATCGCTCGGTGATGTTCACCGCGGTGGCCGGTGCCCATTGGGCCGGCCCGACGGTGCCGGATCAGACCGCGCTGGCGGTGCTGCCGTTCTTCCACGTCACCGGCATGCAGGGCAGCATGAACGGCGTGATCTACTGCGGCGCCACCATCGTCATCCTGCCGCGCTGGAACCGTGACGCCGCCGGCGCCCTGATCACGCGCTATCAGGTCACGGGCTGGACCAATATCCCGACCATGCTGATCGACTTCCTGTCGAATCCGCGCTTGGCCGAATACGACCTGTCGAGCCTGCGCCGCATCGGCGGCGGCGGCGCCGCGATGCCGGCCGCGATCGCGCAGAAGCTGCTCGACCTGACCGGGCTGCAATACATGGAAGGCTACGGCTTGTCGGAAACCATGGCGCCGTCGCATACCAATCCGCCACAAGGCTTGCGCCAGCAATGCCTGGGCATCCCGATCTTCAACACCGAGGCGCTGGTGGTCGATCCGGTCAGCCTGGAGCCGCTGGCGCCGGGCGAGGTGGGCGAAATCGTGATCCACGGCCCGCAAGTGTTCCAGGGCTACTGGAACGATCCGCGTAAGACGGAAGAGGCTTTCTTCGAGCGCGACGGCAAGCGCTTCTTCCGCACCGGCGACCTCGGCTACGTCGACGCCGACGGCTACTTCTATTTCACCGACCGCCTGAAGCGGATGATCAACGCCAGCGGCTTCAAGGTCTGGCCGGCCGAAGTCGAATCGATGATGTACCAGCACCCGGCGATCCAGGAATGCTGCATCATCGCGGCGCGCGACGCCTACCGCGGCGAGACGGTGAAGGCGGTGATCGTCGCCCGCGCCGGCAGCGCGCCCAGCGCCGACGACATCATGGCCTGGGCGCACGAACGCATGGCGGCCTACAAGGTGCCAAAGATCGTCGAATTCGTCGCGGCGCTGCCGAAATCGGCCACCGGCAAGGTGATGTGGCGCGCGCTGCAGGAGAAGGAGCTGGCGCCGTAAGCGTTGCCGTAACTGCTCACTCGGGTCTGTCGTTCCCGCCTGCAAGCGCGGGAACGGCAGATGGTGTGGCGCGGCGGCGTACTCTTTGGACGGCTCGGATTGGCATGCTGCCGTAGAATGGCCGTTTGCCTCACTCTCCGCTGTTTGCCCCATGACCATCCTGCTATCCACCCTCAATGCGCGCTATGCGCACGCTTCGCTTGGCCTGCGTTATCTGCTGGCCAACATGGGCGAGTTGCGCGGGCAGACGCGGCTGGCCGAATTCGTGATCGGCGCCAAGACCGCCGACATCGTCGAAAAGCTGCTGGCCCACCGGCCGGCCGAGGCCGGCGCCAAGCTGGTGATCGGCTTCGGCGTGTATATCTGGAACGTCGAGGAAACCACCAAGGTGGTGGCGATGTTGAAGCGCGTGGCGCCCGAGGTGGTGATCGTGCTGGGCGGCCCGGAAGTCTCGCACGAGCCGGGCGAGCAGACCATCGTGCAGCTGGCCGACTACCTGATCACCGGCTGGGGCGACGTCACTTTTCCGCAGCTGTGCCGGCAGATCCTGCATGGTCCCCAGCCGCTGATGAAGATCCACGCCGGCGCCCAGCCACCGCTGGACCAGATCGTCCTGCCGTATTCCTTGTATAGCGACGAAGACATCGCGCACCGCACGCTATACGTCGAAGCCTCGCGCGGCTGCCCGTTCAAATGCGAGTTCTGCCTGTCGTCGCTCGACAAGACCGCCTGGCCGTTCGCGCTGGAGCGCTTCCTGGCCGAACTGGAGGCATTGCACGCGCGCGGTGCGCGGCTGTTCAAGTTCGTCGACCGCACCTTCAACCTGAGCGTCAAGACCAGCCTGAAGATCATGCAGTTCTTCCTCGACAAGCTGGCCGCC
>DATJCV010000229.1:0-23306 GCA_035497775.1 Burkholderiaceae bacterium
CGTTCCTCGCGCCGTATCTTGACCGCCAGCACCGCTGCCAGCATGGCAAAGAGTACCCATTTGGCGCTGCTCTGATAAGCCAGGCAAGCGCCCAGTGCACACAGCAGAACCGCCAGGTACATCGGATGGCGCACCATGCGATAAATCCCGTGCGTCACCAATTCACCGCCTGCGCGCGGCTCCGGCAAGACGCTGATGGTATGCGTGCCCATGGTGATGACGGCGGCCAGCGCGACCGCCAGGCCGGCACCAAACAAGCCGAGATTGAGCCAGTTGAAGGCCGGTGCCGTAAATGGCCAGGCCAATAGCGGAATCAGCAGGAATTGGGCGGCGACCAGAAGATAGGACATCGGCTCGAAGGATCAGATGAATGCCAGCTTGGAGCCGGTGGCCGGCCCCCACTCAATTCAGCTTTCCGGGTCGGCATCCGGGGGTGGATCGGCGGCGGGGATCGTGTATTTCTCTTCGGCCCAAGCGCCGAGATCGATTTGCTTGCAGCGCTCGCTGCAGAACGGCCGGAACTTGTTATCCGGTTTCCATGCCACCGGTTTTCCGCAAGTCGGGCAGTTGACGATAGGAGCCATCACGCCACTCCGCTCAGAAATTGCACAACGTCAATTCGAACGGCACTTCGCCGTCGAACGGCTTCGGCTTCATGTCGCCGTCCTGCGACGTGAAGCGCGCCCACAGCATATATTTGTTGGCCGAAATTTCAGGGATTGCGCCTAGCGCCGGATCCAGCGTCAGGCGCAGCATCTGGTACACCTTGCCTTGAAGCATTTGCTGGTAACTGCCGCCCTGAGCATTGATTTTGACCGTCTGCCCCGATTCGCGCAACAGCCGCAGCACGACGCCGATTGCATCGAACAGCGGCGCCAGCGGGGCGAACCATTTGGAAATATCGGCCAGGCGCTCGGCAGCCGGACGGTGCTGCCACGCATAGTAGGACGGCAGATCGAACTCGCAGGCGCCGCCGGGGATGATGGTGCGGCCGCGGATGCTCATCAGCCATTCGTTGTCACGCACGTTCTGGCCGGTACGCCCTTGCGCGGCCATCAGCGCACTGCTGGCGCGATCGACTTCGGACAGGATGCGCTCCAGCATCTCCGGCTGGACATTGGGATTGCTCTTGAAACCCAGCAGCGTGTGCTTTTGCCGCTCCAGTTCCTGCAGCAGGTCGGATTTCAGATCGGCGCGCCCAGCCACTTCCAGCATTTCAAAGATGGTGGAGAGCGCAACGTGGTGCTGCAGGGCATGTTCCTGCTGGACAAAAAATGCGAATTTCTCGTAAAGGTCTTCCAACCGCAACAACGTGCGAATGCGCTCGTTGAATGGGTATTCGTAGACAATCAAAGTGCATTCCTTAAAAGGTGGCGGGCGCCGGATGTACGTGATTCTGAACGAAGCACTGCAAAATTACAAACGCGGGCGGCTGGGCTCAGTTGGTTTTCGACTGCGCCAGATACAAAGCGTGCAGCCGCTCGACTTGCGGAATCAGCGCCGCCGGCTCACCGTCGTTGGTAATCACGTCGTCGGCCGCCGCCAGCCGTGCCGCGCGCGTGGCCTGGGCCGCCATGATGGCTTGCACCTGGGCGGCGTCCAGGCTGTTGCGGCGCATCACGCGCTCGACCTGCATGGCTTCCGGGCAGTCCACCACCAGCACCCGCGCCACCCGCTGGCTCCAGCGTCCGGATTCGACCAGCAAGGGCACCACGAATATGAGATAGCTGCCGCGCGCCGAGCTTGCCGCGCGTTCGCATTCGCTCTGGATCAGCGGGTGCAGGATCGCCTCCAGCTGTTTTTTGGCAGCGCCGTCGGAAAACACGCGCTGCCGCATTTTTACCCGATCCATCGCGCCGTTCGCGCTGACGAACTCGGCGCCGAAGGCAGCGCGAATCGCCGCCATGGCCGCGCCGTCCGCCTGCGTCAGCTGATGCGCAATCTGGTCGGTGTCGATGATGGCGGCGCCGCGTTGGGCGAACAGATCCGCCACCATGCTCTTGCCGCTGCCGATGCCGCCGGTCAGCCCGACCACGAAAAGTGGAGTTGCCGTGTGCGCCATCGCTCTAGAGTGAACCGAGATACAGCGTGAGCAGTGGCTTGCCGTAAAAAAGCGCCAACAGGCCAGCTGCCGCCAGATACGGGCCGAACGGGATTGGAATGTTGCGGCCATGGCGCGCAAATACGATCAGCGCGATGCCGACTACAGCGCCAACCAGTGACGACAGCAGCACGATCACGGTCAGCATTTTCCAGCCGAGCCAGGCGCCGAGCGCGGCCAGCAGCTTGAAGTCGCCATAGCCCATGCCTTCCTTGCCGGTGGCCAGCTTGAACAGCCAGTAGACTGACCACAGCGCCAGGTAGCCAGCGGCGGCACCGATCACTGCTTCATCCAGTGGCACGAAGGTAGCGTTCAGGTTGATCAGCAAGCCGCCCCACAGCAGCGGCAAGGTCAGGTCATCCGGCAGCAGCTGGGTATCGGCGTCGATGAAGGTCATCGCAATCAGGAAGTAGGTAAATACCAGCGCCGCCAGGCCGGCCATGCCGCTGCCGAAATGCCAGATGAGTGCGAACGACAGCACCCCGGTCAGCAGTTCGACCAGCGGGTAGCGGATCGAAATCGGCGTCTTGCATTGCGCGCATTTGCCGCGCAGCAGCAGGTAGCTGAGCACCGGGATATTCTCCAGCGCCGTGATCTGGTGGCCGCAGTGCGGACACGCCGAGCGCGGCAGCATCAGGTCGTAGCGGTCGGTATGCGGCAGCGGCTGGCTGCCTTCGCTCGCCACATAGTTATCCGATTCGCGCTGCATCATGCGCGGCAAGCGATGGATCACGACATTCAGGAAGCTGCCAATCACCAGCCCGAAGACCGCGGCGGCGATGGCGGCGAGCCAATTGCCGGGGGGCGCCAACCACAACGATTCCGGCATCAGACCACCGCACCCAGCTTGAAGATCGGCAGGTACATGGCAATCACCAGGCCGCCGATCAGCACGCCCAGGATCACCATGATCAGCGGCTCCATCAGGGAGGACAGCGAAGCCACCGCCTCGTCCACCTCGTCTTCGTAGAAATCGGCGACCTTGCCGAGCATCTGGTCCAGCGCACCCGATTCCTCGCCGATGGACACCATTTGCGTCACCATGTTCGGAAAGACGTCGGAATTCTGCATCGCCACCGTCAAACTGGTGCCGGTGCTGACCTCGGTCTGGATCTTTTTGGTGGCATCCAAGTAGACCGCATTGCCGGAAGCGCCGCCGACCGAGTCGAGCGACTCCACCAGCGGCACGCCGGCGGCGAACATGGTGGCCAGGGTGCGGGTCCAGCGGGCGATGGTGGCCTTGCGGATCACGGGGCCGAACACCGGTATTTTCAGCAGCAGTTTGTCCATGAAGCGCTGCACCTTCAGCGAGCGCCGCCAGGACTGGAAGAACAGGTACAGGGCGCCGAACAGGCCGCCGAAGATGATGTACCAGTTGGCGACGAAGAAGTCCGAAATCGCCATCACCATCAGGGTCGGCGCCGGCAGGTCGGCGCCAAAGCTGGTGAATACTTCCTTGAAGGCCGGCACCACCCAGATCATGATCACCGCAGTGACGACGAAGGCCACCACCAGGATCGAGATCGGATAAAACAGCGCCGACTTGATCTTGCCCTTGATCGCGATGGTTTTTTCCTTGTAGACCGCGAGCCGGGTCAGCAGATCTTCCAGAATGCCGGCCTGTTCGCCGGCGCCGACCAGGTTGCAGAACAGCGGATCGAAGTACAAGGGATATTTGCGGAACGCCTGGTTCAGGCTGGTGCCGGTTTCGACGTCGGCGCGAATATCGTGCACCAGTTTCGATACCGAGGGATTGGAATGCCCCTTGGCCACGATATCGAAGGATTGCAGCAGCGGTACGCCAGCCTTCATCATGGTCGCCAGCTGGCGAGTAAACAGCGTGATGTCCTTGTCCGAAATCCGCTTGCCGCTGCGGAACGATTTTTTCTTGACCTTGGTAACCAAGATGCCTTGCCGCCGCAGCGTGACATTGACCACAGTGTCGCCACTGGCGCGCATTTCGCCGGAAACGCGTTTGCCCTGCTTGTCCTTGCCCTCCCAGGCAAAGATCGACTCCTTGACTTGGCCGGCGCTGCGTGCGGCAGTTGCCATATGTTTCCCCTGTTATACGTTGGTGCAGCCGAGTACTTCTTCCAGGCTGGTCAGCCCCTGCCGGACCTTGATCAGGCCCGATTGGCGCAAGGTTCTGACGCCTTCGGCCTTGGCCTGCGCTTCGATTTCCAGCGCGGTGCCGTGTGCCAGGATGATGCGTTCGATTTCTTCCGAAATCGGCATCAGCTGGTAAATGCCGACCCGCCCCTTGTAGCCGCTATTGCTGCAGCGCTCGCAGCCGACCGGCTTGTATGGCATCCAGCTGCCGTCCAGCTCATCTTCCGAAAAGCCGGCCTCGAGCAACGCTTCGTCCGGAATGCTGACGACTTCCTTGCAGCTGCACAGGCGGCGTGCCAGCCGCTGCGCAGTGATCAGGATCACCGAGGACGCGATGTTGAATGGCGCCACGCCCATGTTCATCAGCCGCGTCAGCGTCGATGGTGCATCGTTGGTGTGCAGGGTCGAGAACACCATGTGCCCGGTCTGTGCCGCCTTGACCGCAATGTCCGCCGTCTCCAGGTCGCGGATCTCGCCGACCATGATGACGTCCGGATCCTGCCGCAGAAACGCCTTCAGCGCCACCGGAAAGGTCAGGCCGGCACGGTCGTTGACGTTGACCTGGTTGACTCCCGGCAGGTTGATCTCGGCTGGATCCTCCGCTGTGGAAATATTGATCCCAGGCTTGTTCAACAGGTTTAAACAGGTGTACAGCGAGACGGTCTTGCCGGAGCCGGTAGGGCCGGTCACCAGCACCATGCCGTACGGACGCTCGATCGCATCCAGCAGGATCTGCTTCTGGTCGGCGTCGTAGCCGAGCGCGTCGATTCCCATTTGCGCCTGGGACGGATCCAGGATCCGCATCACGATTTTTTCGCCGAACAGCGTCGGCAAAGTGCTGACACGGAAATCGATCGAGCGCGTTTTCGAAATCGCCAGTTTCATGCGGCCGTCCTGCGGCACCCGTTTTTCCGAAATGTCGAGTTTGGAGATGACCTTGATGCGCGAGGCCAGTTTTTCCTTGATCGCCAGCGGTGGCTGCGCCACTTCGCGCAGGATGCCATCGACCCGCAGGCGAATTCGATAGAATTTTTCGAATGGCTCAAAATGCAAGTCCGAGGCCCCCAGATTAATGGCATCAGTCAGCATTTTTTGCAGGAAGCGGACTACCGGTGCATCGTCGATGTCCGCGCTGGCGGCATCTGCCTGTGGCACATTGTCATCATCGACAAAAGCAATTTCCAGCTCGTCGCCGATCAGTTCGTTGAGTTCCTGTTGCGTATTGTGGCTGAGTTTTTCGATCAGCTTCAGCAGACTGGCATGATCGACAATGATCGCCTCGACCGTCAGATCGGTCTGGAACTTGATCTGATCCAGCGCATGCAGGTTGGTTGGATCGGATAGCGCCACGAACACCTTGTTGCCGCGCTTGCCAAGCGCCAATACGCGCTGGCTCTGCATCAGCCGGGTATCGATGATTTTTCCCGGCAGCAGGGCGGGATTGATCGCGTCCAGATCCAGTAACGGATAGCCGAAGGTTTCGGCGCTGAAGGCGGCCAGCGCGCGGGCATTGATCAGCGCGCTCTGGAGCAGCGCATCGATGAACGGAATTTTTTCCTGTACGGCTTGCTTGCTGAGCTGTTCCACTTGCACCGCCGACAGCCGGCCTGCTTGCAGCAAGGAGCGCGCGAGGCCTGAAATCGGGATAGTGGATGCCGAACCGGGAAGGACTGCTGCCATAAGTGTTTAAGCTGGAAAACGCGCGTGGAACATCGGAAGTCGATTAGATAATGCCTCCAGGCAGTTGATTTGTAAAGTTATTGTCCGGAAACTGTTTCCGTGCATCGCGTTACCGCTCTACTCGTTCATAACTGTGACTGTGCCCGCCAGCAATAACCGGTGCCACCAGTTTGACCACCTTGATCGCCTGGTCGCGTACCTGGACGATCTCGATGATGCAATTGTCGATTTTCAGGCAGACATTGGCTTCGGGAATATCCTGCAACCATTCCAGCAGCAAGCCGTTCAGGGTCTTGGGCCCGTCCACCGGGAAATTCAGCCCCAATTGCTTGTTGATATCGCGCAGCGTAGTGCTGCCTTCCAGCAGGCATTCGCCATTGGCATCCCAACCGAACTTGTCGGCACGCGCCGCACCCGGCACCGAAGTGGTGAATTCCCCGATCATTTCCTCAATGATGTCTTCCAGTGTCACCAAACCCTGCACTTCGCCGTATTCATCGACGATGATGCCGAGCCGCTCGTGATTTTCCTGGAAATATTGCAGTTGTGTAAAAACGTCAGTTCCCTCGGGAATGTAATACGGCGTTCCCAGCAATTCGCGGAAATGCTGCACGTCCAGTTCTTCCTCCAGGTTCAGCAGGCCAACGGCCTTGCGCACATGCAGGATGCCGACGATCTGGTTGATTTCCCCCTCATAGACCGGCAGCTTGTTGTGATAGCAGGTGGTCAGCTGGCGCGTGATTTCAGCCACCGGCACCGACAGGTTGAGCGCCTCGATCTGCGAACGCGGCGTCATGATGTCTTCGACCGAGATTTTTTCCAGATCGAACAGGTTGAGCAGGATGCTGCGGTGCTTTTGCGGAATGAAGGTACTGCTTTCCAGCACGATCGAGCGCAATTCTTCCGGCGACAGGCGCTGATCGCGTGCTGCATTGCCAGCCTTGATGCGCAACAGCTTCAGCAGCCCGGCGACGAACAGGTTGACGAACCAGATCACCGGCTTGCCGATCGTCATCAGCGGCTTCAGGATGAAACTGGCCGGCAGCGCGATCCGTTCCGGATAGGTGGCGCCAATCACCTTGGGCGTGATTTCGGAAAAGACGATCAGCAGGAAAGCCACCGCGGCAGTGGCCAGCGTGATTACCCGCTCATGATTGCCGAAGGCGGAAATGGCGATTGCGGTCACGAGACCGGTGGCCAGCGCATTGATCAGCGTGTTGGCGATCAGAATCAGCGACAGTACCCGTTCGACGCGTTCCAGCAGCCACAGCGTGATGATTGCCAGCTTGTTGCCGCGCTTGGCCAGATGCTTGACTCGATGCCGGTTCAGCGCCATCAGCGCGGTTTCGGAAATCGAAAAAAATGCCGACAGGCTGATCAATACCGCGAGTGCAACGAGCTGCACCCATAAGGGCACGGTATCCAAAGGGTCACCGTAGAGTAAGTTGCATGGAAAAGGGCGCTGGACGGGAAGCGGTGTCCGAGCTCCGGGTGCCGAGTTTCATTCGCTGCAAAGGCGATGAAATGACGGGCGTGCCGGCGCGAGTCTAATGTATACCTGCCTTCGGTTCAAGTTTCGCTTGCGTGGCCGGCAGCCGGTGCGCTACGTGCCGCGTTGCAGCCACGCCTGCGCCAGCCGCACCCAGTAGGTGGCACCGATAGGCAGCAGGTCATCATTGAAGTCATAGCTTGGGTTGTGCAGGTTGCACGGCCCCAGTCCATGGCCGCTGGCGCGATGCCCGCCTTCGCCGTTGCCGATGAAGACGTAGCAGCCCGGTTTTTCCTGCAGCATGAAGGCGAAATCCTCGGCGCCCATGGTCGGTTCGACGTTCGCCACAACCCGTTCCGCGCCGACCAGTTCCTGCATCACGTTCAGCGCGAAGGCGGTTTCCTCCACATGGTTGATCAGCGGCGGGTAATTGCGCTTGAAGCGGAATTCGATCGTGGCGCCAAAGGCGGCGGCCGTGTGCTCGGCGATCTGTTGCATGCGACTTTCGATCAAATCCAGCACCGGCACGCTGAAGGTGCGCACGGTGCCGATCAGGCTGGCGTCGTCCGGAATGACGTTGGTGGCGCTGCCGGCGTGGATCTGGGTGATCGACAGCACGGCCGCATCAAGCGGATTCTTGTTGCGCGAGACGATGGTTTGCCAGCCCTGCGCGATCTGCACCGCGACTAGCACCGGATCGACGCTCATGTGCGGTTGCGCCGCGTGCGAGCCACGTCCCTTGACGATGACTTCGAATTCGTTCGAGGACGCCATCATCGGCCCCGGCGTGACGCCGAAGCTGCCCACCGCCAGTCCTGGCCAGTTGTGCATGCCGAACACGGCTTGCATCGGATATTTCTCGAACAGGCCGTCGTCCATCATGCGTTTTGCACCACCACCACCTTCCTCGGCCGGCTGGAAAATCAGGTAAATGGTGCCGGCAAACTCGCGCTGCTGCGCCAGGTAGTGAGCGGCGCCCAGCAGCATGGCGGTATGGCCATCATGGCCACAGGCGTGCATCTTGCCCGCATGGGTCGAGGCATGCGGGAAAGTGTTGAGTTCCTGCATCGGCAGCGCATCCATGTCGGCGCGCAGGCCGACGGCCGCATTGCCGGCACGGTTGCCGCGGATGATGCCGAGCACACCGGTCTGTCCCATGCCGCGCACCACTTCGATTCCCCACTCCGTCAGTTTTTGCGCCACCACGTCGGCCGTGCGGTGTTCTTCGAAGCAAAGTTCGGGATGGGCATGCAGATCGCGCCGGATCTGCTGCAATTCGGTCTGGAACAGAACAATCGGATCGATCAGTCGCAAGACGGTCTCCTGAAGCGGTTATTGCTCTCATCTTACCGCTACGACGGGAAAGTGGCTGGTATCGGGCCGCAGGCGGCGGATACGCAATGAAGATCAGATGATTCCCGCTTTGCTTGCCATTCCAGTAGCTCCGGCTGGGCTCTCGTGTCTTTCAGCGCCGTTCGCGCCGGCCGTTCAGCGTTTGCCATCCGCGGCCGGCAGAATGATAAGGTTCTCGCCCTGCGGCGTGGTGGTCGCTTGGCCAGCCGCTTTGGGTGCTGGCAAGGTGTTTCCGACCATGACCGGGATCGAGACGGCGCGGCTGCGCTTGCCGCGCGTGACGAACACGTTCAGATAATGCGCGCCGTCGGTCAGCGCGCGCACGGTTGGCGTGTCGCTGGCGATGCCGTCCGCGTTGGTGGTGAGGCGGCTGCGGCTGGCGCTTTGCAGTGCCAACCCGCCTTCGGTGCGGTATTCGACCACCAGCGTGGTGTTGGCGCGGTAGGTCCTGAATTCCAGTTGCAGCGGCAGCGTGGCGCCGCTGATGGTTTTTCCGTTCGACTGCAGCAGCACTTCGACCGCTGCGCCGGGCTTGCCGCCGTGGTGTAACTCGGCGGCGGCAGACTGCTGGTTCGGTGCGGCGTTGCTGGTGCCGCCGGCAAGCGCCAGCAACATACTGGCTAGATAGGGTGCGAATTTCATGGCGGATCCTTATCGGTCGAGCGTCACGGTGAAGCAGGCCTGCAGGGCGCTGGCATCGGTGTCGGTAACAGTTGCGACATAATCGCCGGCTGTCAGGTTGAGTGGAAGCACGGCGGCGGTCGGCGCCGACCGCTGCACCGCCACGATTTTTCCCAGGCGATAGACGGCAATGGTGAGTGCAGAGGAGGCGGCATTGCTGGCTACCGTCAGTTGGTACGCTCCACCCTGACCTTGCGCAATGCTGATCCGCAGATAACGGACATTGCCCAATTTGTTGTTATCCGTGCCGAGCGCCGGATCATGGTCGT
Organism: Burkholderiaceae bacterium; assembly: GCA_035497775.1. Lineage (GTDB taxonomy): Bacteria > Pseudomonadota > Gammaproteobacteria > Burkholderiales > Burkholderiaceae_D > DATJCV01. Next base: position 9,683 of record DATJCV010000229.1, read on the forward strand.
TGAAGGCATTGGTGCGGCAGATTCGGGCAGGTTGGCCGATCGCCAACGGTGTATACAGCGGCAACACGAATGCCGGATCGCCGGCGCCGAGAGACGGCGCGTAGCGCTGGCTGGTGCCCCAGATGTCGAGCGCGGCGCCATTGATCGTATCGATCCCGCCCAGCAGGGAGTCGATGTCGCGCTGCGCCGTGGCGGCGGCGTTGGCGCGCAAGTAGGTGGCGAATGAAAACAGGCTGGTGAGCGCTTCGGTGTTTTTTTGCTGATCGACCATGACCCTGTAAATGGAACCAAAGCCGATTGCCGGTGTCTTGAACAGCTGATACAACACATGCTGCACCGAGCTTTCGTTAAACCAGCCAAGCGGCTCGCCGGCAGCGATTTGGTCGAGGTTGAACACGATGCCGAGTTCGCTTTGCTGCGCGCCAGCGGTATCCACGTACAGCGGGTCGTCGCGCACCATGCCGGCCAGCGCGTTGCCCCAGGCTTCGCTGAACGCGAGTCGCATGTCGAGCAGATCGTTGGCCTCGTGCGGGCCGCTCGGGTTGTCGGAGCGCGAGAACGTCGATTCGAAATAATGGCTCCATTCGTGCAGGATGACGCTGCTATCGTATTCGTCGGTATCGAGGTTTTCGACGCCGAGGAAATAGAGACCGGGCCGCGCGCCGCCGGCTCGCCAATGGCTGGTCCGGATATTCCCGCTGGCCGGGTCGTCGCTGTTGCCGGCCCGGTTGGCCGGACTCCAGTAGGCAATCATCGGCGCGAAAACGGCCTTGTCGTCGACCGCCAGCACTTTCAGTTTGGCGGCGTAGATCTGATCCAGGATCGCGAATGGCGCCGCCGCGCGCGGACTGGTATAGCCGTTGCCGCCCCAGCCGGAAGCGGCGTGCAGATCTTGCGTCTGACGGGTGTCGCCGCTATCGAATGGCATTCCTTGCACCGCATATAGCGCGGCACCGGCGGCGGATGTCCGATAGCCGTCGGAGGTGTTGTCGCGGATTGAAAAATCCCAGCTGGCGCCGCTGCCGGCGGCTTGCAGGAGGCGGGCTTTGGCGCGCAGGCGGATAGTAGTATGGGCCGGTACCGTCAGCGCGTACCCGCCGGCGGCATCGGTTTGGGTGTTTGCCAACACGGTACCGTCGTCGGCGACTGCTTCCACTTGTACGCCGCGTGCCGGCTTGATGCTGGTGTGCGCGTAGTCCAGTTTGCCGCCGAGCGTGCCGTCGGCATCCGCGCCGGCAGCAACCGCCGGCACTGAATCGTAGCTGACGCGGCCGCTCAAATTGACGTGGGGACTGTCATCGCCGCCACCGCCACCGCAGCCGGCGAGCGCCAGTGCGGCCAGCAGCAGTGCCGGCATGGTGGTCATCAATCGCGGCTTGGATGGGCGTGAATATGAATAGATTGCAAAGGCGGCGTGCAGCACGTATTTACTCCGGGGATTTTGTTTTTTGCGTAGCAGTGGTTCGGGCCGGAAAATGGCGCCGTGGTGCGGGCAGAATCATCTTGACTGACTACATTCCAATTGAGGCGTCGGCCCATTTCGCATCTGCCATACTGATCGTGTGCGTCATATGATCGGTACGCCGATGCGTCGGGAAAATCTTGACGGTAGGATACAAATCCGTGCGGAAAGTTCTGGTAAGCCGGGAAGACGATTCAATGTTCATCCGGCAAGTGTGAGAAATGAAAGTATGAATATCAAGGTAGGCATCATCATCGGCGCGGCATTGCTGATGCAGCTGGCCGGTTGTGCCCAAGTCGGCTATTACGTGCAAGCGGCGCAGGGCCAGTTCGCACTGTTGGCCGAGGCGCGTCCGATCGACGACTGGTTGCTCGATCCGCAAACCGCGGTACCGCTGAAGCACAAGCTGAAAACGGTGCGCGCGATTCGCCAATTTGCCGCGCGCGAACTGGCGCTGCCGGACAACCGCAGTTACACCGCCTACGCCGATCTGAAGCGGCCGTTCGTGCTGTGGAACGTCATTGCGGCGCCGGCGCTGTCGTTGCAGCCCAAGGAATGGTGTTTCCCGGTGGCTGGCTGCGTCAGCTATCGTGGCTATTACAGCAAGCAACAGGCGCAGGAGTACGCTGCCGAGTTACGGGCCGAGGGCTACGATGTACAGGTGGCCGGCGTGCCGGCCTATTCGACGCTGGGCTGGTTCGATGATCCGGTCCTGTCCACGTTCATCCGCTATCCGGACGGCGAGCTGGCGCGCCTGATCTTTCACGAACTGGCACACCAGGTTGCTTATGCCAGCGGCGATAGCACGTTCAACGAATCATTTGCAACAGCGGTGGAGGAGGCCGGAGTCGCGCGCTGGCTGGCGCTGGAAGGGGATGACCAGATCCGTGCCGCTTATGCGCGCTTCGAGAGCCGCAAGCAGGATTTCCTGCACCTGCTGCTGAAATACCGTCTGCAATTGCAGCACATTTACGCACAACCGATCGGCGATGCTGAAAAGCTGCAACGCAAGGCGGCTACCTTTGCTGCGTTGAAAGCGGAATATCAAACTCTGAAGACCGGCTGGGGCGGCTACACCGGTTATGACCGCTGGTTCGCTGAGCCGTTGTCGAATGCGCATCTGGCAGCGGTGGAGACTTACCAGGAACTGGTACCGGCGTTTCGCACGCTGCTGGCGCGTGCCGACGGCTTTCCTGCTTTCTATGCGACGGTCAGGCAACTGGCTCAAGAGACCCACCAGCAGCGCCGCCAGCAATTGGCACTGCTGACGCAACCGATGGCGCCGCTGGCTGCGGCGCCGACTACAGCGGACCGGCGCTGAAGCTGACCGCCACGCTGCGCCGGGAGACCGCTCTGGATGCTGCTGCGCAGCAATCAGCGCCAAGTAGGTGACCGCCTCCAATCAGCGGTAAAGACTTGCACCAATGCACGCCGCCCGATACGATCACAGTGGAATAAAAAAACAGTCGTGCGATTTTTCCCGTAGACGCATCGTTTGCGGTGCTGGCCCATGAACGTGGGAAACGTTATTAATAAGCAGAGACGAAGGGGATGGAATATGGATAAATTCTGGCTGAAATCATATCCTGCAGGCGTGCCGGCAGAGGTCGATTACACGCAATACCGATCGCTGGTGCAATTACTGGATGAGTCGTTCAAGAAATTCGCTGCACGCGATGCCTTTGCCTGCATGGACAAGCGCATGACCTATGCGGAGCTGGATAGGCTGTCGGTTCAGCTCGGCGCCTGGCTGCAGTCGCGCGGCTTGAAAAAAGGCGCACGGGTGGCGCTGATGATGCCCAACGTACTGCAATATCCGGTGGCGATCGCCGCCGTGCTGCGCGCCGGTTATGTGGTGGTCAACGTCAATCCGCTGTACACCTCGCGCGAGTTGGAACACCAGATGAAGGATTCCGGCGCCGAAGCCATCATCATCCTGGAAAATTTCGCCACCACCTTGCAGCAGGTGCTGGCTAAGACCCCGATCAAGCATATTATGGTGGCCACCATGGGCGACCTGCTGGGGACGGTAAAGGGCGGCATCGTCAACTTCGTGGTGCGCAACGTCAAGAAAATGGTGCCGGCCTATACCTTACCGAACGCCACGCCGTTCAAGCAGGCGCTGGCGCAAGGCGCCGGCATGAACCTGAAGCCGGTCGAACTGAACCAGGACGACGTCGCCTTCCTGCAATACACCGGCGGCACCACTGGGCTGTCGAAAGGCGCCACGCTGTCGCACCGCAACGTGCTGGCCAATGTGCTGCAGATCGACGCCTGGATGCAGCCGGTACTGAAAAAAGAGCCGGTGGTCGAGCAGCTGACGTATATCTGCGCGTTGCCGCTGTATCACATCTTCGCGTTGACCGTGTGCAACTTGGCCGGCACCCGGATCGGCGCCATGAATGTACTGATTCCCAACCCGCGCGATATTCCCGGCTTCATCAAGGAACTGGCCAAGTACAAGGTCAACATGTTCCCTGCGGTCAACACCTTGTTCAACGGTTTGGCCAACCACCCGGATTTCGCCAAGCTCGATTTTTCGATGCTGAAAGTCTCGATGGGCGGCGGCATGGCGGTGCAGCAGGCAGTCAATGACAAGTGGTTGAAGGTGACCGGCTGCTCGATCGCCGAAGGCTATGGCCTGTCCGAAACCTCGCCGGTGGCGACCAGCAATCCGGCCAACCTGACTGAATACAACGGCAGCATCGGCTTGCCGGTGCCGTCCACCGAGATCGCCATCCTGGACGACGACGGCAATCCGGTGCCGCTCGGCCAGCCCGGCGAGATCGCGATTCGCGGCCCGCAAGTGATGGTCGGCTACTGGAACCAGCCGGAAGAAACGGCCAAGGTCATGACCGCCGACGGCTTCTTCAAGTCGGGCGACGTCGGCATCATGGACGCGCAGGGCTTTACCAGGATCGTCGATCGCAAGAAAGACATGATCCTGGTCTCGGGTTTCAACGTCTACCCGAACGAAGTCGAAGCGGTGGTGGCGATGCACCCGGGCGTGCTGGAATGCGCCTGCATCGGCGTGCCGGACGAGAAGACCGGCGAAGCGGTCAAGGTGTTCGTGGTGCGCAAGGATCCGTCGCTGACCGCCGAAGAGGTGCTGGCTTACTGCAAGGAAAACCTGACCGGCTACAAGAAGCCGAAATACGTCGAGTTCCGCGACGAACTGCCGAAGACCAACGTCGGCAAGATCCTGCGGCGCGAACTGCGCGACGAGAAAAAGGCGGCGTAAGTTTTTTCGGCAGCGCCGGACCGGCACCCAAAAAACCGCCTGCCTGTCAGGCGGTTTTTTCTTGTGCTGCCCGATAGGCTCCGTCGGAGTCACATACTCCCATTATTAATGATAAATATCGGGCGTGAAATAGTCATATTTACAGCATACTGTCATTTTTGCCATAATATCCAGGAATGTGAAGGGCGTGATCTGCCGGTCGGCCCTGCTACCGGTCCGCGGCAGCGGCAGAGCGGGCAGGGCACAATGCAAACCAGGCACGGCCCTGAACTATCGAACCCAGCTTACCCCGGCTACACGGTCATCGACGCCAGCGCCGGCAGCGGCCGCGGCTTGCGGTCTTCGCCGGTGGCGACGTAGGTCAGCGTCGCTTCGGTCACCTTGACGGTTTGTGCCTGCAGCCGATTGCGCTCGGCGTACACTTCGACATTGACCGTGATCGAGGTGGTGCCGATCTTGACGATGTCGGCGTAGAACGACAGCAGGTCGCCGACGAATACCGGGTGCTTGAAGACGAAGGAGTTGACGGCCACGGTGGCGACGCGGCCATTGGCGCGCCGCACCGCCGGCAGCGAGCCGGCGATGTCGACCTGGGCCATGATCCAGCCGCCAAACACGTCGCCGTGGATATTGGCGTCGGCCGGCATCGGCATCACCCGCAATTGCGGCATCTTGCCATCAGGAAGTGCGGTGTTATGCTGACTGAACATGGATGCCCCTTGATTTTTCACTAAACGCACCAATCGTTACTGGTGCTGCCGAAGACGTAGCATAAACCATGCTCGTCCGATTCCGTCCTGCCAAAGCTCATGCGCCACCGCTCCTCCTCTTTTCCCGTCGTCGCCAGTCCGGGTCCGCGTAACGACTGGGTCACGCTGAAAACCCTGTTGCCATATTTGTGGGCCTACAAGGGCCGGGTGCTGCTGGCACTCGCCTTCCTGATCGGCGCCAAGCTGGCCAACGTCGGCGTGCCCTTGGTCCTGAAGCGCCTGATCGACCATTTGACGATCGGTCCGAACAACCCGCAGGCCTTGCTGGTGCTGCCGCTCGGCTTGTTGCTGGCATATGGCGCGCTGCGCTTGTGCACCACGCTGTTTACCGAGTTGCGTGAATTTGTCTTCGCCCGCGTCACGCAGCGCGCGGTGCGCACCATCGCCCTGCAAGTGTTTCGCCACCTGCATGCGCTGTCGCTGCGCTTCCACCTGAACCGTCAGACCGGCGGCATGTCGCGCGATATCGAACGCGGCACGCGCGGCGTGTCGTCGCTGGTGTCGTATACGCTGTTTTCGATTCTGCCGACGCTGGTCGAAATTACGCTGGTGCTGGGCTATCTGGGCTGGCATTACGACATCTGGTTCTCGGTCATCGCCGGCGGTGCGCTGCTGACGTATATCGCCTTCACGGTGGTGGTCACCGAATGGCGCACGCATTTCCGCCGCACCATGAATCAGCTCGACTCCAACGCCAATACGCGTGCCATCGATTCGCTGATCAACTATGAAACGGTCAAGTACTTCGGCAACGAGGAATTCGAGGCGCGCCGCTACGATGAAGGCTTGCAGGGTTACGAGACGGCGGCGATCAAGTCGCAATCCTCGCTCTCGCTATTGAACAGCGGCCAGTCGCTGATCATCGCCATCGCGGTGACACTGATCATGTGGCGCGCCACGCAAGGCGTGATCGGCGGTAGCATGACGCTGGGCGATCTGGTGCTGGTGAATGCCTTCATGATCCAGTTGTATATCCCGCTCGGCTTCCTGGGGGTGGTCTACCGCGAGATCAAGCAAAGCCTGGCCGACATGGAGCGCCTGTTCGCGCTGCTGAAGCAGCACCGCGAAATCGCCGACGCGCCGGATGCGCAACCGTTGGCCGTGCGCGGCGCCGAGCTGAAGTTCTCGCACGTCGACTTCAGCTATGAGAGCAAGCGGCAAATCCTGTTCGACGTCGATTTCACCGTCAAGCCCGGCACCACCACCGCCGTGGTCGGCCACAGCGGCTCCGGCAAATCGACCCTGTCGCGCCTGCTGTTCCGTTTCTACGAAATCGACGCCGGCCGCATCACGATCGACGGCCAGGATCTGCGCCAGGTGACGCAAGCCTCGCTGCGCGGCGCGATCGGCATCGTGCCGCAAGACACGGTGCTGTTCAACGACACGATCGGCTACAACATCGGCTACGGCAAGCCCGGCGCCAGCCAGGCCGAGATCGAGGCGGCCGCGCGTGCCGCTTACATTCACGATTTCATCGAATCGCTGCCGGACGGCTACCAGAGCATGGTCGGCGAGCGCGGCCTGAAACTCTCCGGCGGCGAAAAGCAGCGCGTCGCCATCGCCCGCACCTTGCTGAAGAATCCGGCAATCCTGATTTTCGACGAGGCGACCTCGGCGCTGGATTCGAAGGCGGAGCAGGCAATCCAGGCGCAATTGAAGGAAATCGCCAGAAACCGCACCACGCTGGTGATCGCGCACCGGCTGTCCACCATCGCCGACGCTGCGCAGATCCTGGTGCTGGATCATGGCCGCATCGTCGAACGTGGCACCCATGCGCAATTGCTGCAAGCCGAGGGTGCCTATGCGCAGATGTGGGCGCGTCAGCAGGCCGGGCAGAACGAGCCGGCGTCGCCAGCAATCGAGGAAATGGCGGGCGATCTCGCCTGAGCCGGGTACTTGCCGCAGGTTTATATACTCCTTGATATATGCCTTTATTCCACCCGTCAAAAGGCAATCTTTGTAAGATACTCCATACTATTGAATTGACGTTCTCGCCGGCGGCATTCATGGTTCGGCGGCGCCCATCCATCGAGTTTGTCGTTGCCGCGGCTTGCAGCGGCAACCCAGTGGCTTTCCGGCGCCATTCCTCGCCAGCGATACCAGGCATGCGCGTCGAACGCCGGTGGATTCCGGCCTGAATCCACCACAACGACAGAAATGAAGTCATCAGCAGCGGCCCGCCACGTAATCTGCTTTGCAGCGCCCACGCAACCCACTACCATAACTAAATGGAAACCAAATGGCTGGAAGACTTCATCTCGCTATCGGAGACGCGCAGCTTTTCGCGTTCGGCCGAGCTGCGTCACATTACGCAGCCGGCATTTTCGCGCCGCATCCAGTCGCTGGAAGCCTGGCTTGGCGCCGATCTGGTTGATCGCACCTCTTATCCAACCCGCCTGACCCCGGCCGGCGAGGTGTTCTACGAACAGGCAATTGAAATGCTGGGGCAGATCAACAGCGCACGCGCCATGCTGCGCGGTAAGCGCCCAACCTCGCACAGCACCGTCGATTTCGCGGTGCCGCACACGCTGTCGCTGACCTACATGCCGAAATGGATTACCCGGCTGGAACAAGGCTTTGGCAGCATCAATGCCCGTTTGATCGCGTTGAATGTGCATGATGCGGTGATGACGATGGTGGATGGCGGCTGCGACCTGCTGCTGTGCTATCACCACTCGCGCCAGCCGGTGCAACTGGATGCCGGGCGCTACGACATGATGGTGCTCGGCACCGAAGCGCTGCGGCCTTATGCCCGCTGCGACAAGGATGGCGTGCCGAATTTCGTGTTGCCGGGAACGCCGCAGCAGCCGCTGCCGTTCCTGTCGTACACCAGCAATGCGTACTTCGGCCGTATGGTGGAGCTGATTTTGGCCGACGCCAAGACGCGGCTATACCTGGAAAAGCGCTATGAAACCGACATGGCGGAAGGCTTGAAGATGATGGCGCTGGAAGGGCACGGGATCGCCTTCCTGCCGGAGTCGGCGGTGCAGCGCGAGGTGCGCCATAAGTATCTGGCGCGTGCCGACGGCGGTCATCCGGAGTGGCAATTCGAGCTGGAAATCCGCCTGTATCGGGAACGGCCGTCGGTGCAACGGCCGGGCAAGCTGGTCATTGCCCGGCTGTGGGACTATTTGCTGCAGCAAAATCCGGCTGGAGGCGCCGCAGTCAGGCGCGGGCAAAAAATATCAACTTTGCGCTGAAGTCTTGTGCGTGGCCGTTGAAGCGGCGCGCAATACCGGTTATGGTGGCGCCTGTAACGGGCTTTTTGCCATTTCCCACTGCCGTAACGACGCGCATCGCTCAACCACAATTTTGTTGTCGCACAGTAATTATGTGTCACATGCATAACAACATGCTGACAAAGCATTAGCCTTGCCGCACTGGGTTGCAATAGGATTTGGCCCAGTTCGTTGCGGACCAATCACGCATATGATCATCTGAAGGAGCATTCCAAGCATGTCCAGCCAGCACGCAATCCCATCTTACCTTACGCCGACCGGCATTGGCCCGTGGGCCGTGTATCTGGAGCAGATCGATCGCGTTACGCCGTATCTGGGGCCGTTGTCGCGCTGGGTCGAGACCCTGAAGCGGCCCAAGCGTATCCTGATCGTCGATGTGCCGATCGAGCGCGACGATGGCAGCATCGCCCACTTCGAGGGTTACCGTGTGCAGCACAATACGTCGCGTGGTCCGGGCAAGGGCGGCGTGCGCTTTCACCAGGATGTCACGCTCTCGGAAGTGATGGCGCTGTCGGCCTGGATGACGATCAAGAACGGCGCCGTCAACGTCCCCTACGGCGGTGCCAAGGGCGGCATCCGCGTCGATCCGAAGACGCTGTCGCCGGCCGAGCTGCAGCGCATGACGCGCCGCTACACCAGCGAAATCAACATCATCATCGGACCCAACAAGGACATTCCGGCACCCGACGTCAACACCAATGAGCAGATCATGGCGTGGATGATGGACACCTATTCGATGAATCAGGGCAGCACCGCTTCCGGCGTCGTCACCGGCAAGCCGATTTCGCTCGGCGGCAGCCTGGGCCGGCGCGAAGCGACCGGGCGCGGCGTGTACGTGATCGGCTGCGAAGCGGCAGCACGGCGCGGCATGGAAATCAAGGGTACGCGCATCGCGGTGCAAGGTTACGGCAATGTCGGCGGCACGGCGGCCAAGCTGTTTGCCGAGGCCGGCGCCAAGGTGGTGGCGGTGCAGGATCACGTGACCACCGTGGTCAATGAAGGCGGCCTCGATGCGGCCGCGCTGTTCGAGCATGTCGGCCGCCATGGCAGCGTGCAGGGTTTTGCCGGCGCCGAAGAGGTGAGCGATCGCAATGCGTTCTGGGGCATCGACTGCGAGATCCTGATTCCTGCCGCGCTGGAACAGCAGATCAACGCCGGCAACGCCAACGACATCCGCGCCAAGATCATCCTGGAAGGCGCGAATGGTCCGACCACGCCGGAAGCCGACGACATCCTGACGGAAAAAGGCATCCTGGTGGTGCCAGACGTGATCGCCAACGCCGGCGGCGTCACGGTCAGCTATTTTGAATGGGTGCAGGATTTCTCCAGCTTTTTCTGGACCGAGGACGAAATCAATCTGCGTCTGACGCGCATCATGCGCGAAGCCTTCACGGCGGTCGCCCATCTGGCCGAGGAGAAAAAAGTTTCGCTGCGCACCGCCGCCTTCATCGTGGCGTGCACCCGCGTGCTGCAGGCGCGCGAAATGCGCGGCTTGTACCCCTGAGTGCCGAGGCGCCGCCAGCCGCGGCGCCTTGTCGGGCAACAAGATTGGAGATTGCGCGCGCATGCATTATATTGACTCACCACTGGCGACAAACCGCAGTGCAGGCAGCGGTGTTTGACGCCGCTGCCAGTCGGAAAGCGTTGTTGAAGACGAGTTTTGATACACTTGCGAAATATTTTTCCTGGGAGACCTTATGAAACTATCAAAAAGCATTGCCATTCTGATCAGCGCAGGCGTGATGATCACGGCCGCACACGCGCAGGATCTGACTGGCACACTGAAAAAAGTGAAAGACAGCGGCACCCTGACCCTGGGTGTGCGCGACTCCTCCATTCCGTTTTCCTATCTGGACGACAAGCAATCGTATCAAGGCTACTCGATCGACCTGTGCATGAAGGCTGCCAGCGCGATCCAGAAGAAGCTCGGCTTGACCGCTCTGAACATCAAGATGGTCCCGGTTACGTCGGCCACGCGGATCCCGCTGATCGCCAACGGCACCATCGACATGTCGTGCGGCTCCGCCACCAACAACCTCGAGCGCCAGAAGCAGGTAGCGTTTGCGCCGACCATGTTCGTCACCGCCAATCGTCTGCTGGCCAAGAAGTCGTCCAACATCAAGACGCTGGATGATATGAAGGGCAAGACGATCGTCTCGACTTCCGGCACCTCCAATCTGAAGCAGATCACCGAGCTGAACGGCGAGCGCCATCTCGACATGAAAATCCTGACCGCCAAGGATCACGCGGAAGCTTTTCTGATGGTGGAAACCGGACGTGCGGTGGCGTTTGCGATGGACGACATTCTGCTGGCTTCGCTGGCCGCCAGCTCGAAGGCGCCGGCTGACTACTCGATTACCGCCGATGCGCTGTCGGTCGAGCCATACGGCATCATCCTGCGCCGCGACGATCCGCAGTTCAAGAAAGTCGTCGACGATGCGCTCGCCGCGGTCTACCAGTCGGACGAGATCAACCGCATCTATTCCAAATGGTTCCTGTCGCCGATTCCGCCCAAAGGCATCAACCTGAACGTGCCGATGAGCGCCGAGCTGAAAAAAGCCTTTGCCCATCCGACCGATTCCGGTGATCCAGCAGCGTATGCAGTAGTCCCGGCGGCACAAAAAGAAGCAACCAAGAAGTAATCAAGGCAGTTTGAAGGGGTTTAAAACGGGGGGCGCAAGCCTCCCGTTTTGTTTGCCGACGATGCGATTGCTGCGTCGCACAAATGCGAATACAAATTCAAGCAATGAAACGCGAATCTGGCCACTTGGCTGCCCGTAGAGCAGTGTCATTTCCGCGGCACGAATCCGGTGTCATGCTCGATGACGTTATTGGTGTCCGCGCCGTCACGGGAACAACAGATACCGCTTGACCTGCCCGGGGCGGCCTGCGAAACAGGAACGCAAACGACTTCCGTAACAAGATGAGGGTACGATGAACTACAACTGGAACTGGCGCATATATTGGGAAAGTTCGCCTGACGGCGCCGGCACCTACATGGATACGCTGCTGGTGGGCCTGAACTGGACCGTGGCCACAGCAATTTCTGCCTGGATCATGGCCTTGATCCTGGGCGCGATCATCGGCACGCTGCGCACCGTACCCAATCGCTGGGTAGTGCGCTTCGGGAATGGCTACGTCGAGCTATTCCGCAATATTCCCCTGCTGGTGCAAATGTTCCTGTGGTATTTCGTGCTGCCCGAGCTGGTGCCAACCGATTTTGGCAACTGGCTCAAATCGATGCCTCACTCTTCCTTCGTGACCGCGGTGGTCGCGCTTGGCTTCTTTACCTCGGCGCGGGTGGCGGTGCAGGTATCGGCCGGTATCCAGGCCCTGTCGGGCGGCCAGAAAATGGCCGGCACCGCGCTCGGCCTGACGCTGCCGCAGACTTATCGTTTCGTGCTGCTGCCGATGGCATTTCGCATCATCATCCCGGCCCTGACCAACGAATTCGCGGCAATCATCAAGAATAGTTCGGTCGCGCTGACCATCGGCTTGCTGGAGTTGACAGCTGCCGCTCGCTCGATGCAGGAATTTTCGTTCCAGATCTTCGAGGCGTTCACCGCGGCGACCATTCTCTACATTCTGTTTTCGATCCTGGCGATTGCGGCATCCAACTGGGTCGAACGTAAAACCGCGGTACCCGGCATGATCACCGGCGCCAAAGCCAGCACCGGAGGCCACTAATCATGTTCGCCAATTTCGATTTCGATGTCATCGCCCGCTCATGGCAATACCTGTTCATGACCGGCATGTCGTTTACGCTGAAGCTGACTTTCTTCGCGATGGTCGGCGGCATCCTGCTCGGCACCCTGCTGGCGCTGATGCGGCTGTCCCATTTGCGACCGATTGCACTGGTGGCTACCGGCTACGTCAACCTGATCCGCTCGATCCCGCTGATCATGGTGATTTTCTGGTTCTATTTCCTGGTGCCGTACATCGGCGCCTGGGTGGTCGGTTCGCCGACGCCGATCCAGGTCGGCGCCTTCACCTCGTCGCTGATCACCTTCACGCTGTTCGAGGCGGCGTATTACTGCGAGATCATGCGCTCCGGCATCCAGTCGGTCCCGCGCGGCCAGGTCGCGGCAGGTCAGGCGCTCGGCATGAATTACTGGCAAACCATGGGCAACATCGTGCTGCCGCAAGCGTTTCGCAACATGATCCCGGTCTTGCTGACGCAGACCATCGTGCTGTTCCAGGACGTTTCGCTGGTCTATGTGCTATCGATCACCGACTTCGTGGGCGCCGCCTCCAAGATCGCGCAGCGCGACGGCCGCCTGGTGGAGATGTACCTGTTCGTCGCCGTGGTGTATTTCGTGCTCTGCTATGGCCTGTCCTATCTGGTCAAACGGCTGCAGCAACGGGTCGCCATCATTCGCTAGCCTGGGCCGCTAGTGCGGCCGGCATGTAACAAACACAGTATTCAGAATCAGGAGTAAAACATGATTGAACTCAAGAACGTCAGCAAGTGGTATGGCAACTTCCAGGTCTTGACCGACTGCAGCACGCAGGTCTCGAAAGGCGACGTGGTGGTGGTGTGCGGCCCGTCCGGTTCCGGCAAATCGACCTTGATCAAGACCGTCAACGGCCTGGAGCCGTTCCAGAAAGGCGAGATCATCGTCGACGGCATCTCGGTCGGCGCCCCCAAGACCAACCTGTCGAAACTGCGCGCGCGGATCGGCATGGTGTTCCAGAACTTCGAATTGTTCCCGCACCTGTCGATCCGTGAAAATCTGACCATCGGCCAGATCAAGGTGCTCGGCCGCAGCAAGGAGGAGGCCACCGAAAAGGGACTCAAATACCTGGACCGGGTCGGCCTGATCGCGCAACAGGACAAGTTCCCCGGCCAACTGTCCGGCGGTCAGCAGCAGCGGGTGGCGATTGCGCGCGCGCTGTCGATGGACCCGATCGC
>DATJCV010000230.1:0-3567 GCA_035497775.1 Burkholderiaceae bacterium
TTTTGTACCGTGAGCAGGCTCATGCGTGTTTTCTCCGGATCAGTCCCAGCACGCCGCGTGGGAAAAACAGCACGATCAGCACGAAGAAGATGCCGATGAAAAACATCCAGTTCTGCGTGTGGCTGGAGACATAATCCTGCAACACGACGAAGATCGCGGCGCCGACCAGCGGCCCCCAGAACGAACGCATGCCGCCCAGCACCGCCATGATCACGAAGTTGCCGGACAACGTCCAATGCAAGGCGCGCGGATCGGTGAAGTTGGCCAGCAGCGCGTACAGCGTGCCGGCCAGGCTGGCAAAAAAGCAGGAGATGACGAAGGCGAGCCAGATGTGGCGTTCGATCGGAATCCCGAGAAAGCGCGCGCGCTGCTCGTTTTCGCGGATCGCCAGCAGGGTGCGGCCGAACGGCGAACGCAGCAGCAGCGCCATGGCGCCGGTGGCCGCCGCGAAGATCAGCAGCACCAGGTAGTAGTACACCTGGTCGTTGCCGAGGATGTCGATTTGCGCCGTGCCGAACTGGAGCGGCAGCCGGGTCCAGCCGGTCAGGCCGTCGTCGCCGCCGGTGACCGAGCTCCAGCGGAAGGCGATGAAGTAAAACACCTGGCCGAAGGCGATCGTCACCATCGCAAAGTAAATGCCGCGCAGCTTGACGATCAGCGCGCCGATCACCATCGCCGCCAGCGTGCCGATGCCGAGCCCGACCACGATCGCCAGCGGCGTGCTGGGCACCAGGTACTTCAGCGTCAGGCCGGCGCCGTAGGCGCCGAGGCCGAAATAGGCGGCGTGTCCGAACGACAGCACGCCGGTGAAGCCGAGCAGAAAGTTGACCGACATCGCCGCCAGCCCGAGCACCAGTACACGCGTCGTTAGTTCGGTGTAGCCGCCGATCGCCGCCATCCAATACGGCATGCTCAGCAGCAGCAGCCACAACACCATCAGCGAGATTGCCTTGGCGGAGCGCGTCATAGCTTCATCCCTTCCTCTCCCAGCAGGCCGCGCGGCCGCACCAGCAGCACCAGCGCCATCATCACGTAGATGATCGCTTCCGACGCCGACGGCAGGAACACCGTGGTCACGCCGGAGACGACGCCGATCAGCAGGCCGCCGAACAAGGTGCCGGTCAGGCTGCCGATGCCGCCAACGATGATGGCGACGAAGCTTGGCATGATCAGCGAATCGCCGATGGTCGGCTGCAGGCCGAGCAGGCCGGCCGCCAGCACGCCGGCCAGGCCGGCCAGATAGATGCCGAGACCGAAATTCAGATTGCGCAGGATGCGCACATTCACGCCCAGCACCGACACCATTTCCAGATCCAGCGTGCCGGCGCGAATGCGCATCCCGAGCCGGGTGCGGTTCAGCACCAGGAACAGGCCGATCACCGCCACGGCTACCAGCAGCACCATGAACAGCCGGTAGCCGGTCAGGAAGAAGAACTGGGTGGAAAGCGGCGTCATCAGCCAGTCCGGCACCTTGAACGGCAAGCTCTGCGCGCCCCAGATGTAGCGCGTGCTGTCTTCGAACACATACGCCAGGCCGAAGGTCAGCAGCAAGCTGTACAACGGATCGCGGCCGTAACAGTGGCGGATCAAAACCCGCTCCACCACCAGCCCCAGCAGCGCGGTCAGGATCGGCGATACCAGCAATGCGCCCCAGAAGCCGATGTGCGGGATCAGCATGTAGGCGATGTAGGCGCCCAGCGCCAGGAAGCCGCCATGGGCGAAGTTGATGACCGAGGTCAGGTTGATGATCAGCGACAGGCCGAGCGCCATCAGCGCATAGAAGGCGCCGACGATGAGGCCGTTGAAGGCGTTGAACAATACCAGTTGCGTCATGGAAGTCCCGTGCGGTGATGGCGCTGCGCTGCTTCGTGTCGTTCCCGCGGGGAGAGGCGGGAATGCATGCATGCCCGCCTGCGCGGGAACGACAGCCTGTATTGATCGCCCTACGCCGGCCAAGTCATCTTGCAGCCCGACTCCTCCACCGTGCCGGCCACTTCCTTGCCGTCGACCACCTTGGTGACATGGAACAAATCATCCGGCGCCGAACCCTTGGCCTGGGCGTTGCCGACATACAGCGAGCCGATCAACTGATGCTGATTGGCGCGGTAGAACGGCAGGTTCGGCATCAGCCCGACTTCCGGCGGCAACTGCATGCCGTCCAGCGCGCGCGCCATCTTCAGGGCGTCGAGCGACTTCGCCTTGTTGGCGGCCAGGGCGCAGCTCCAGGTGCCGACGAAGCCAAACCAGGTACGCGCGGTCGGCACCCGGCCGGTTTTTTTCTTGATGGCGGCGACGAAGTCGTCGACGTGCGGCACGCCGGGCTGGATGTGGTACCACTCGGCGACCCAGTCGCCGATGCGGGCTTCCGGCGGCAGGCCTTCCAGCACTTCCAGTTCGGTATTGGCGCCGGCCAGGTGAATCCGTTTTTCGAGGCCGAACTGCACCGCCTGTTTCAGCGCGTTCAGCAAATCGTCGCCGTTCTGCAGGAACACCAGCACATCGGGCTTGGTCGCTTGCGCCTTGATCAGGTAGGACGAAAAATCGGTGGTGCCGAGCGGCGCCAGATCCTCACCCAACTTGGTGCCGCCGTATTGCTTGAGGTTGGCGTCGTAGCCCTCCTGCAAGGTATGGCCGAAGGCATAGTCGGAAGTGATGAAATACATCTTCTTGCCGTAGCGGTCCATCAACGACTTGGCAATCGCGTTGGTCAGCATGCGCGTGGTGTTGCAGACACGGAACACGTTCCAGTGGCAGGTGGTGCCGGTGATGGCATCGGTATGTCCCCCCGGCACGATATGCAGGATTTTCTTTTCGTTGCTGACTTGCGCCATCGCCAGCGACAGGCCCGAATTGACGTTGCCGAGCAAAAAATTGACCTTGTCGCGATCGATCAGCTTGCGCGCCTTTTGTACCGCGGTGCCAGCGTCGCCGCTGCTCGAGTCCTCCACCAGGAGCTCGGCTTGGCGGCCGAGGATGCCGCCTTTGGCATTGATCTGCTCGATCGCCAGCTGGCAACCGCTCAGCTCGTTCTTGCCGGTCGCCGCATAGACGCCGGTCAACGGATTATCGAGTCCGAGTTTGACCGTCTCCTCGCCGCGCGCGCTGATGATGAAAGGCGGCGCTATCTGCACCAGAGCGGCGGCGGCTCCCGCTTGCAACACTGCGCGGCGTTTGACGCTGCCGGTCTGTTTCGGATTTTCCATTTGAATGCTCCTCCTGGGATGGCAGGGTGGTGGCAAGGATGGCTCGATTCTTTGCCAGCCGGGCTGGTGATTGGTATCACTCACGTTAGCGCTGCGGGCAGGCAATGAATTGCTCCATATCAAATGAAAGCGATTCTCAATGGATATTTTTGTGATTGCCGGCGCTGGCCGGCGGCGGCCGGCAACGCCGGCTTCAGAGTGCGAAGCGCACCGTGACGCCCAGGCCGCGACCTTCGAGCCCGGCGCCGATCTCCAGCGTGCCGCCGTGGGCGGCGGCGATTTTCTCGACGATCGACAGCCCCAGTCCGCTGCCGGCGGCGTCGTTGCCCTCGACCCGGAAGAAGCGGTCGCGCAGGCGGGCGCG
>DATJCV010000231.1:0-3919 GCA_035497775.1 Burkholderiaceae bacterium
ATGGAACATCCGATGTATCCGCCCATGACCAAGGAACTGGCCAAGCAGCGGGCCGAGTTGACGCCCGAGATCCAGACCGCATTCAAGGTCTTTTCCGCCCGCGTCTTTGCCGACGGCGCACTGCCGAACAAGACCAAGCAATTGATCGCGGTGGCGGCCGCCCACGTGACGCAATGCCCGTACTGCATCCGCGGCCATACCGAACTGGCGCTGAAGGCCGGCAATACGCAGCAGGAAATCATGGAAGCGATCTGGGTTGCGGCCGAGATGCGCGCCGGCGCCGCCTATGCGCACGCGAGCCTGGCGCTGGATACGATGAACCAGATGGAAGGCCTGGCCGGCGCCGTCTAGCTGACTCGGGCGACAGGGACGCTAGCAGCGGCGCATCCAAAGTGGACCGTTGAGGAGCGATGATGGCGCAGATGACACCCGAATGGATCGCCTGGATCGACGACAACATTGCGCGCGGCGTGCCGCCGCAAACGCTGATCGACACCTTGCTGCAACATCAATTCACGGCGGCCCAGGCCGAGCAGGCGGTGCGCGTGCGCCTGCCTGGCTCCGGGCCACCGGCAACCGATGCCGGCGACGACCAAGCGCTGCTGCGCCTGGCGGCGATGGTGGAGCAATATCAGCCGGAAAATACCGGCCCGCAGCCCGGCAACGCCCTGCGCATCGGCGAGCACGTCATCCAGGTCCGGCTGACGCTGGAGCGGCCGCGCCTGATCGTGTTCGATAATGTCCTGACGGCGGATGAATGCACGCAGCTGATCGCGCTGTCGCGCAGCAAGCTGGCCCGCTCGACCACGGTCGACGAGACTACCGGCCGCGCCGAAATCCATGCCCACCGCACCAGCAGCGGCACTTTTTTCGCGATCAACGAAACGCCGTTCATTGCCCGTCTCGATGCCCGCATCGCGGCGCTGATGCAATTGCCGGTGGAAAATGGCGAAGGGCTGCAGATCTTGAATTACCAGGTCGGCGGCGAATACAAGCCGCACTACGATTACTTTCCGCCCGAGCAGCCCGGCAGCGCCGCCCACATCGCCAACGGCGGCCAACGCGTCGCCACCCTGATCGTCTATCTGAACCAGGTCGAGGAAGGCGGCGGCACGGTGTTCCCGGAACTCGGCCTGTCGGTGGCGCCGGCGCCAGGCAGCGCCGTGTATTTTGCATATTGCAATTCAAAAGACCAGATCGATCCGCTCACCTATCACGGCGGCAATCCGGTGATCCGCGGCGAAAAATGGATTGCCACCAAATGGATGCGGCAGCGCGCCTACCGCTGACCGGGATCAGCCCGTATTCAGCGCCGACAGGCTGATGCGACGTGTCCGGCATGGCGGTTGCCGGATCAGGGCGTTGCTGGCGCCTGGCCTCACATCATGTGCTGGATCATGCCCGCCGCCGGCGGTGCCGGCTTATCGTAAAAAAAAGCCGGTCGGAAACGGATCGGCATCTTCCAGCAGCCACTGGTTCATGCCCATGATGTGCGCCTGTCCGGTCACTTCGGTCAGCGCCGCATCGAAGCCGCCGACCTTGGTCGCGGCCGTCACGCGCACTGAAAAGCGGCTGCCGACGATGCTGTCGTTGACATACGGCTGATTCAGGCCGAGCCGGCCACGCAGGAACAGTTGCGCGGCGCGGCCCGAGGTGCCGGTGCCGGTCGGCGAACGGTCGACTTCGCGGTCGGCGAAGATGCAGACATTCGCCTGGTCGGCGCCGGCCAGATTCGGCGCGCCGTCGATGATGGTGCCGTACAGCTGGTCCAGCCCTGGCTCCAGCGGATGCCGGATTTTGACCTTGGCCTGCACCGCCGCCTTGGCCTCGGTCCCGAGCTGGATCAGCGCGCGCACCTGTTCCGGCTTGACCGCCAGCTTGGCCTGCTCGACGTTGAGGTAGTAGTAGAAGGCGCCGCCGAACACGATGTCGCCGGTGATCTTGCCGAAGCTCGGCGTCTCCACCTCCAGGTCGCGTTGATAAATGAAGGCCGGCACATTGTTGAAACGCACACTGCCAACCTTGTTGCCATCCCACTCGACCCAGGCTTCGATGAAGCCGGCCGGCGTATCGAAGCCGATCCGGGTTTCCGGCGCGCGGCGCTCGACGAAATTCAACTCCACCAGCACTTTGCCGAGCGCGATGATGCCGTGTCCGCACATGTCGCTATAGCCTTCGTTGTGGATGAAGATCACGCCGAAGTCCGCATGCGCCGTCACTGGCGGCAAAAGATACGCGCCGTACATGTCGGCGTGGCCGCGCGGCTCGTTCATCAGGAATTGGCGCAAATCGTCGCGCTCGGCTTTCAGCCAGGCGCGCTTGTCGAGGATGGTTTTGCCCGGCACCGGCGGCATGCCGGCGGCGACGATGCGCAAGGGTTCGCCGCCGGTGTGGGCGTCGATGGTGTGGATGGTGCGGGTCAGATTCAGCATAGGGTTGGTGCCGGGTTGAAGTTGGAAAAATCAGGCGCGCTGCCATTCGCGCTACCTTAGCAAAATCCGACGCCATCCGCTGGCGTCTTGGCCGCGCATATACTCCCTATATGCTTGGCTTGTACCACTTAAAAAATGGCCAATTTTTCAATATACTCCAGAATTTTCCGCCCTATCGCAGATCAATCTCGAACCTCTTACCCTATCGTCGTCACGCCACGGTTAAGATCGCGCTGCAGCCTGGTTTGAAATTGCACCGCGCTGCCGCACGCGCTTGCTCACTCGACCCGCACCGGAGACCTTAGGATGAATCGTTTTCCCCTTGCCCTGACCTTGGCGCTGGCCTTGACCTTGACCGCCTCTCAAGCCTGCGCCTGGAGCAATCACAGCCTGCCGACTTATCGCGCGCTGGAGCGGATGCCGGAGGTGGTCGAGGCCCCGGCCGTGACCGTGGAACCGCTGGAAGCCTTCCTGAAAGCGGAGGAAAGCGCGATCGAAGCCTTGCTGGCCAGCCAGGAAACCTGGGCCGCCGCCAATCTGGACCCCTACCCCGCGCGCCCGCGCGCGCTGGCCTTCGTCGCCGACCCCAAGCGTTCGGACCAGGCGCGCCGGCTGGCGTTCCTGAAAGCCTTGCGGGTCGCGCCCGACAGCAAGTTCGCGCTCTACCTGCAGCCCGATCCGTGGCGCAGCGTGGCCGGCACGCCGCTGGCCTATTCCGCCATCAACACCTTGCCCGAGCAGCCGAATTCGGACCACCGCTTCATCCGCCTCGAGGCCGGCCAGCAAGTCGCGCCGCTGGCGGTGATCGCTTCCGCCGCCGACGAACCGGATTACGGGCTGGACATCAACCTGTGGCAGGACAGCCCTTCCGCATGGGGCAAGGAGTATGGCTTCGACACCCAGCCGTTTGGCAATCCGGCGCTGTACTTCTCGACCCAGGCGCCGTTTCACATGGGCTTTTTCCATGAAAACCGCATCCTCTACCTGGCGGCGCCGTTCATCAAGCGCACTTTCCCGCTGCTGCGCTCGCACCAATACGCATCGCTGGCCGCGCTCGCGTTTCGCAGCGGGCATGCGTATTGGGGCTGGCGCTTTGCCGGGCTGTCGCTGCACTACCTGCAAGACCTGACCCAGCCCTACCATGCCAGTCTGGCGCCGGGCAATTCCACTCCGAAGCTGCTCGGGATCAACCTGCTGGCCATGATGGGCATGAGCGGCCAGAAGAACGACATGATCGTGCTGCTTTCCAACCGCCATCTGGCGCTGGAAAAATATCAGCATGAGTCGATGCACGAGGCCGCCCTCAAGCAGCGTCCAACCGCGCTGGAACAAGCGCTGCAAGATACCGGCAAAGACCGCACCTATCCGGCCTGGAGCGACCGCTACGTGCGCGACGTGGTCTCCGCCCAGTCCTACCTGGCCGGCCCGCAACTGACCGAAACCGTGGTCGCCACGCTGCCCGTGCAGTATGTCTCCGACCCCGGCTT
>DATJCV010000232.1:0-1918 GCA_035497775.1 Burkholderiaceae bacterium
TATCTGATTCGAGGTTCCTCCGCAACCTCACCATGTGCCCCTGGCGCTTTGATGAGTTGCCGCGGTATACGAGAAAGCTGATTGCAGCGATGACGGGCAGACCGTCATTATTTATCCCGAATCCTGAAATCACTGTTTTAGAGAGCACGGCCGCTCCCTAAAAATCGCTAATGCGTTATCACACAACCTCGGTCGCTTTTTGCCGTTCATCACCTCTGAATCCCCGCTTCTGAGAAAGAGGTCCCAAAGGAAGTCTTTCTTACCAGGTACGCGTCCGTCCCTAGCCTGTCGTTTCGATTCCAGCAGTTGCTGGGCATGAAGCCCATGACAGACTTATTCTTTCCGATCATCCCCGGTCCGGCCGCAGGCGCATGAAGGCCGCGATCGCCGCCAGCGAGAGCAGCGCGGCCAGAACGAAAACCGCCGTCGGATGCGCCAGCCACAAGACGCCGGCGATGAGCGAAGCCGGCAGGTAGAGGATGCCGGCCACCGAGTTGTAGACGCCGATCGCGGTCGCGCGCCGTGTCGGCTCGAGATCGGCGATGAAGGCCTTGCTTTGCGCTTCGTCGATCGCATAGAACACGCCATACAGCGCGAACAGGCAGACGATCTGCCATCGAGCCGTGGCAAAGGCGAAGCCGAGGCTCATGCAAAGATAAATCAGGTAGCTTAGCAGCACGACGCGGCTGCGTCCGACCATGTCGCTCAGCTTGCCAGCCAGCGGCGCCGCCAGCACGCAGGCGAGGTTGAACCAGGCATACAGCAACACCACGTCTTGCACCGCGAAGCCGACGCTGTAGGCGCGCAACAGCAAAAAACCAAAGCTGAAATAGGCCAGGGAAAATATGCCGGCCGCGACCAGGTAGCGCTTGAAACCGGCGCTCAAGGTATGCCACGCGGCAAAGAGATTGGCGCGCTGGCGCTGCGGCGCCGGCTGGTCCCAGATCTGGCCGAGAAACAGGATGCTCAGCACAGCCGGGACCAGCGCCACCAGAAACAAGACCTGGAACGTGGCCGCGCTCTCGCCCATAGCCGCCAGCAAGCCGTAGGCAATCAGCGGCCCGAGCACGGCGCCGGCCTTGTCGAGCGCCTTGTGCACGCCGAATGAATAGCCGCGCGCACCGTGCGCCGCGATGGCCGCCAGCCAGGCGTCGCGCGGCGGGCCGCGAAAGCCCTTGCCCAGTCGTTCGATGACCCGGAACAGGCTCAAGCCGGTCACCGTACTGGCGAACAGCAGAATCGCCTTGGCCAAGGTCGAAAACCCGTACCCGGCGAGCACGAAAACCTTGCGCTTGCCGCTGCGGTCCGACAGCCAGCCGGCGACGTAATTCAGCGAGGATGCTGAGAAATCGGCCACGCCCTCGATCAAGCCCAAGAGCGCGCTGGAGGCGCCGGCGATGGTGGTAAAGAAGATCGCGAAGACCGAAAAAATCATCTCCGAACTGACATCGGTGAGGAAGCTCACCAGACCGAGCTTGACGACATCCGGATGCACACCCCATCTGTTGTTGACCGGATCTTCCTGCATGGACTCTCCCTGTGGACGTGCACACGCTCGTCTTCATCCGGCCAGCAGCCCAGGCCTTGACGCCGACCGTGCCGGCACACACCTTGTCGAATAGCGGGCAAACCGATCCGCGCGGGCGATAACACAGGAACAATACACGTTTCCCGCATTCGGATGCCGCTCTGGTGCCGCCGCAGCACCCGGAGCGCAAGCTGCGCCCGCGCCGCTACTCGTCCGACGGCGCCCGCAACGAAAAACCATCCCGGCTCGAGGTAAAGAAGTCACCCGGCGTAGCACCCATTTGCTGGCGAAAGGCGGCAATGAATGAGGACATGCTGTCGTAGCCACAGGCCAGCGCCACATCGGTGACGCGCTCGCCGCGTTCCAGCATCGGCAGTGCGCTGAGCAATC